>CALMZO010000104.1 GCA_937870825.1 uncultured Chloroflexota bacterium
CCGAATCTCTTGGCATTTGCCGATATTCCGCCCGTTCGCGTTCCTTGTTACCCTCTAACGCAACAGTTGGCAGAAAAAGTTCATGCTTACACATTGACGTACAAGAGCGGCGAGACTACGCGAGTTAAAGATTGGGTGGATATTCTCTTGATTGCACAGATAGGCAAATTGAGCGCGAAGCGCCTATCTGATTCGCTTCATGCGACATTCGATGTGCGGCAAACGCACGCACTTCCAGAGAAATTGCCGAAACCACCTGCGAATTGGGCACGCACTTTCAAAAAACTTGCTGGCGAAGTGCAACTGGAGTATGACACTATTGCGGACGCAAGCGAGGCAGTCAGCCAATTTCTTGACCCGATTCTCGCTGGACAAGCGCGGGGGCAGTGGAATCCAACCTCGTGGCAGTGGGACTGAATGCGTACATCAAGTCTACAAATGTTTGGATCAAGTTGAACGTAGAATTTGACCCTAGCATCCGCCAAGGAGACCCCTTCGCCGAGGAGCGTTTTTCGTAGAAAACAAACGGTTTTTTGGCACGATTTTTGACACACAGGGGCATAAGAGCGGTCCAATCGAGTATCAGAGTTACTTCCTGTCCTCAGCTTTTATTCTTACCCATTCGTGCTAAAATTCCCACGCGATGTTGATTCTACATGGCAGTTGGTTGTTCACCGCCCCCACGGACCAAGCGCGCGGGTTCGTCGTGTGGGGCGAGACGGATATCAAAGCCGACCTGACGACGCGCGCATTGTCGCGGATTCATCCGTTCAGCGCGTCAGCAGGCGCATTGCGCCGTGTTCTCACCGAATGGATTCCCGCGTCTGAATTCCTCATCAAGCAGCGCGCGTCGGATCCCTCGACTCTGCTCGGGACAAGTTTCACTGCCAATCTCTGGCTCCCCACTACAGCGAATGTTCCGCAAGCTTCACTCCCGCTTTTGAACGTTCCACAAAAAAATACGAATGACTCACTCACACTTGAAGCGTGGCAAGTGGAGTGTTTGCGGTTTGATCCCGCTGACGCGTTGGCGTTTCTCACCGCGCTTTTGTTGGCACAAAATGAGATGCCCAACACGCGCGCGGGCGCGGACATGCAGTATTGGCACGCGGCGGCAAAATTCGCGTTGGAATTGATTGCGCGCCAACGCTTTGTCCCGACATTGACGGAAGCAGGTGAAAAATTTCTCGCGCTGTGGCAGCCGTTATTGGACGAACCGGAGGATGCCGCGCGCGTAACGCGTCTCGCCAATGCGATGCCGCCGTTATGCCGCGCGTATGCCTTGCGCGCGACAGATACACCGCCAAAACACGCTCCACGCGCGCTCGTCGAAAACTTTCTGTCCGGCGTGATTGACGCGTTCGCGCGCGAACAGGGCGATCTATCCATCCCGAGCAGTTATCACGCGAATACGACAGCAGAACAATGGCTCGACGCGCTGAGCGGGAATCCCGTCATTGACGCGTCCGCGTCCGACCTGCGCGCGTTTTATGAACAATATCGCGCATGGGCAGAACCGTTTCCCACAACGGCTGGCGATGAAAGTTTTCGTTTGTGCTTTCGCCTCGAACCGCCACCCCCGCGCGATGAATTGGAAATTTACGCGCCGCAAGCGAATGCGCGCGATTGGACGTTGCGCTATTTGCTGCAAGCGAATGACGACCCGAGTTTGCTCGTGCCGATGGAAGACGTATGGAATGCGCGCGGCAGCACGGCAAAATTTTTGAATCGCGCGTTCGACGCGCCGCAGGAACGCGTGCTGGCAGGTCTGGGACACGCGTCGCGTTTGTTTGCGCCGATTGAAACGAGCTTGCGCGCGGCGCGTCCGGCGTTGTGCGAATTGAATGCTGACGACGCGTACACGTTTTTGCGCGAGACTGCGCTGCTTTTGAAATCGTTCGGTTTCGGCATTCTCGCGCCGGGGCTGAATGCAAAATTCGGTGTGCGCGTGCAGTTGAAAACGCCGCCGAGACCGATGCCCAAAGGAGGCATCACGGGCATTTCGTTCGACGAAATCGTCAACTACGATTGGCAGTTGGTGATTGGCGACACGACTTTGACGCGCGGGGAATTTGATAAACTCGCGGCGTTGAAAACACCCCTCGTACAAATTCGCGGGCAGTGGGTCGAATTGCGTCCCGAACAATTGCAGACCGCGTTGAAATTTTGGGAGAAACGCAAGAACGCAGGCGACCTCCACACACAGGACGCGCTGCGGCTTGCGTTGGGATTCGAGACATCAAAAGCCGATACAGGATTGCCCGTGACCGAAGTGGTGGCGGACGGCTGGATTGGCGATTTGCTTACGTCATTGCAGCAAAGTGAGCGCGTCGAGCCGTTGCCCGTGCCTGAAACATTTCGCGGTGAACTGCGTCCATATCAAAACGCGGGCTTGGCATGGCTCGCATTTTTGCGACAGTGGGGCTTGGGCGGCTGTCTCGCGGACGACATGGGTTTGGGCAAAACGCCGCAGACTATCGCGCTCCTTTTGCATCAACGCGCACAACAGAACGGCAACGCGCGTCCGACGCTCATTATTTGCCCTACCTCCGTTGTGAACAATTGGGAACGCGAACTCGCGCGGTTTGCGCCGACCCTGCGCGTGTACGCCCATCACGGCGCGGCGCGCAAAAAGAATGACCTCGCCGCGCGCGCCGCCGAAAATGATGTGGTGCTTTCGTCGTACCCGCTGTTGCAGCGCGATGAAAAACCATTGACCGCGCTGGCATGGAGTCATGTGATTTTGGATGAAGCGCAAAACATCAAGAATCCCGAAACGAAACAAGCCAAAGCCGCGCGCAAACTCGACGCGCAGTGGCGGCTCGCGCTCACCGGCACGCCCGTCGAAAATCGCTTGAGCGAATTGTGGAGCATCTTTCAATTTTTGAATCCGGGCTATCTCGGCGCGCAATCTGAATTTCAACGCCGCTTTGCGAATCCCATCGAGCGCGGCGGGGATGACGCGGCGGCGAAACAATTGAAACGTTTGACGAGTCCATTCATTTTGCGCCGCGTGAAAACCGACCCGCAAGTGATTAGCGATTTGCCCGCGAAAAACGAGATGAAAATTTTTTGCAATCTCACGCGCGAGCAAGCGACGTTGTACGAAGCCGTTGTGCGTGATTCGATACAGCGCATTGAGCAGGCGGAAGGCATCGAACGACGCGGGATTGTGTTGGCGACGCTGTTGAAATTGAAGCAAGTGTGCAATCATCCCGCGCAGTTTTCGGGTGACGGCAGCGCGCTGCCCGGACGCAGCGGCAAACTCGCGCGCCTCGCGGAAATGTTGGGCGAAGCGCGCGCCGTGCGCGAACGCGCGCTCGTCTTTACACAATTTGCGGAAATGGGGAAACTGTTGCAAGCGCATTTGCAAGCCGAGTTCGGCGACGAGGTGTTGTTCTTGCACGGCGGCACGCCAACGAAAACGCGGGCGCAAATGATTGACCGTTTTCAAACTGACGCGCACGGACCGCTCGTGTTTTTGCTTTCCATCAAAGCAGGCGGCACGGGGCTGAATCTCACGCGCGCGAATCACGTGTTTCATTTTGACCGTTGGTGGAATCCCGCCGTCGAAAATCAAGCCACCGACCGCGCGTTTCGCATCGGGCAAACGCGCAACGTCCAGGTGTACAAATATCTGTGCGTGGGCACATTCGAAGAACAAATTGACGCGATGATTGAACGAAAAAAAGCGCTCGCGCAAAGTATCGTCGGGACAAGCGAAGGTTGGCTTACCGAACTCTCCACCGATGCGCTGCGCGATTTGTTCAAGTTGCGCAAGGACGCGATAGGGGAGTGAACATGTGGGACTGGTATCCAAAACCGAAACCGCGGCGCCCGGCGCACGGCATCAAGGCGCAGTCGAAACAATTTGGTAAAACGTGGTGGGCGAGCCGCTGGCTCGACGCGTTGTACAAATTGATTGACCCCGCGCGTTTGCAGCGCGGACGTTCGTACGCGCGCAGTGGGCAAGTGTTGAATCTCGACATTCAGCCGGGACGCGTGGACGCGCGCGTGCAGGGCAGTCGTCCGCAGCCGTACAAAGTGTGGCTCAAAATCAAACCGCTGTCGGAACAGGATTGGAAGCGCGTCGCAGAGCAAATGGCGGGGCAGGCAATTTTTGCCGCGAAATTGTTGGCGGGCGAAATGCCGCAAAACATCGAGGAAGCGTTCACCGCCGCGCGCGTGACTTTGTTTCCGATAAAGCGCGATGATTTGGAAACGGAATGTTCGTGTCCCGATTGGTCAAATCCGTGCAAACATATCGCCGCCGTCTATTTGCTGTTGGGCGAACAATTTGACGCCGACCCGTTTTTGCTTTTTCGTTTGCGCGGCAAAAGCAAAAACGAAATCATGGAATTGCTGCGCGCGCAGCGTGCGGCGGAAACGACGCCAGCGATTGCAAAGCGCGCGTCCCCCACACAGAAACGGCAAAAGAAAAAATCGCCACCTGAGAAAATTGTGCCGCTTGAAACATTCGTCAATGCGTTCTGGAGCGCCGACGACACGTTGGATGATTTTCACGTAAACGTGCGCGCGGCAGAGGTGGATGCAGTCGCAGTGAAACGTTTGGGTGCGCCGGGTTTTTGGCACGGCAAGCAAGAATTCAGTACGCTCATGGAGCGCGCGTATCACGATGTAACACTCGCCGCGCTCGCATTGATGCGCGAATAATTGTGACCCTTCGTTCACCGAGAGGCAACGCGGGCGATCGTCAAAGTATGTATTCGAAACTGTAGGCGTCGCACTGCTTGGAAATCAAAGTATGCCCAAGTCGCTCGCCTGCTCACACCACAGCGCAAGACCATTATGCAGAAGAAATTGTGTATTGACGTCATTTCACGACGCAAAGAGGAACGGGCATGATTCAACATCCGAAAACGCCGGGGCGCAACGACCCATGTTGGTGCGGCAGCGGCAAGAAATACAAACATTGTCATCAACGCGCCGACGAAGAACGCGTGAGTGAAAAATTGCAAAACGCTGCATTGTGGCGCGCGTTGGGCGAGTTTGCACTGCAGCGCAAGTACAAAGTAGATTTTCAAACTGCCGCAAAATTTTTCTTTGGCACGGATGAAGCGCCAAACCCTGAAGGCGGAGCAGAAGAACAAGCGGATTTCGAACGCGCGCTCGATTATTTTTTGTTCGACTATCAGCTGCCTGACAATTCGCGCGTCATCGAACATTTCGTCACCGAGCGCGGACGCTTGCTTTCGCCGCGCCAGCGCGCGTGGCTCACGAATTGGTCCAAGAGCGCACCTGCACTGCTCGAAATCCTCTCCATCGAGCGCGGTGTGGGCGTTCACGCGCGCGACCTCCTTACGAACGAAATCTACGACATTCGTGACAAAACGGGTTCGGAAACAACCGCGCGTTGGGCGATTGCTTTTGTGCGCGTGCTCTATACGGACGACCATTATGAATTGGGGAGTTCGGGTTTGAATGTTCCGCCGCGTTTTCGCGGAATGCTGCTCGCCTACGTACAAGAATTGCGCGACGCGTACGCGCAACGTTATCCTGACGCGACGATAGACGAATTTCTGCGCACACACGCGCATCTCATCAATCAATACATTCTCGACGAGCTCACCGGTGCAATGCAGCAATTGCCCATTATGCTCACGCCCGAACGCGATTTGATGGAACACGCCGTCGCGACGTATGACGTTCCGGACCACGCCCACGCGCTCGCACGATTGCGCGCGAGCGTCGAATTCAAAGAAATGAATACCGAGACACTCGACGCGCGCACATTTGGATGGCACGAGACAGGTGAATCGCTGGCGCAGCTTCGTTTGCACGGCGCGCCGTTTGAATGGCAAACGCCTGTGGGCGACCCGAATGGCGTGCGCGCATTGGGAACGGTTAATTTATCTTTGGACACATTGTCGCTGGATGTTGTCTCGCGCCGCCGCTTGAAAGCGGGCAAAGCCCTCTTGGAAAAACATCTGGGCGACGCAATTCGTTTTCGTGAGGAACAGATTCAATCTTTTGCCGAGACGCTGGCGTTCATTGAGGACGCAGAGGATTTTCAAGAGGATGAGTTTGAGGATGCCGACGCGTTTCAAGATTTCGACGAATCCGACGACGATTTTGAAGCGGACGCGGATTTTGATGATGACGATGAGGCGGACTCGGAGTTCTCCTCATTCGAACCTACGCTCCCCGATTTTTCCGCGCCGCCCGCGGAATTGCAGGAACAGATTGCGCGCTATCGCGCGAACCATAACCAAGCGTGGATAGACCAAAAAATTCCTTTGCTCGACAATCAAACTCCGCGTCAAGCCGTGCACTCGTTTGGCGGACGTTTGCAAGTCATTCGCTTGTTAAAAGATTTTGAGGCGCGCGAGGCGGAAAACCAGCGGCGCGGCGAAAACGCATTCGATTGGGGTACAGTCGCAACCGAATTGGGTTTGAGCGAGCAAGAATTTCGGAATGAAGGACACATCGAAGATACAGCCCATGAACTGTTGTCCCTGATCACCGAGTTGACATTTCTGCATCAGACTGACGTCGCGTGGAATGCATGGAAAAAATTTCGCGAGCTCATTCCCATTGAGCGCGTTCAAGACTTGTGGTTCGCCGAGGTGTGGGATTTGGAAGAAATGTTGACCGACTTGGTGATGGAATTGGAAAGTCTGCTCGCGCGCGAAAAACGTTTTGACGAGGCGCGCGCGTTGTTGGACGATTATATTGCGTTGGACGCCGACACGCGCGACTGGGCGCTCGCACAACGTCAAGCATTAGAAATCGAGCGCGCGATTTACAGTGACCCTGTCGCCGTTCAAGCAGCGGTTGCGGCATTGGAAAAACTGGCGCAAGCGGAGGACACCGCGTTTCAGGCATTGATGGTTTTGGCGGAACTGCAAGAAGGGTTATTGGGTTTGCCCGATGCCGCCGAAGAAACACTGCGACGCGCGGAACGAGCCGCCGGGGATGATGGAGAGGAACAGTTCGTGTACGACACATTGATGGCACATTTTGACGCGTTTCGAAAATGTGCGGAAGGGGAATTATATTGGCACGAACAGAATGCGAAATTAAATGACGACGAACGCGAGTATGCGGGCTTGGCACGTCTCTTGATCGCGTGTAGCAAATTGGACGAGGCAAGCGCTGTCGCGGAAAAAATCGAACCCGAAGAAACGCGCAATTATTTTGCGGGCATCCTCGCGGTGCGGCGCGGTAATGTTGATGAAGCGCGCAAAATTTGGCAGGCGAAGTTGGCCGAGTGCCTGGAGCAATTGGAATGGCGTTGGTTCGAATGGGCAGAAATGTCTTTGTATCTGCGGGACGGCGCGGCCGTGTTGGAAAAAATTGACCCTGCCGCGCACGAGAATCATCCTTGGATGCATTGGTTTCGCGCGCTGGCGTACGCGCAGCAAAACGATTTTGAAAACGCGACTCGCGCCGCCGATGCCGCGCGCGAGGCGATACGCGCACAGTCACGGCGTATGGGCTATGACAGCTCGCGGCGTCGTAAACGTGCGCTCGCAAACGCGCTCGCTTTGTCCGATGCCGCACTGCGCGCGTTAAATTTGGAGGCGCCAATCGAGTGAGGTACGGCGTGAACGGCAAGTGACTCCATCTGCTCGATATCTCGGAGCTGAGCAACCTCATTCATGATACAGATGAAGGACAAAAGCATGCGCTTGGGTTCTGCGCCGGAAGATTTTATTTGGGCGGTTGGAATCGAAGATACGTTCGTACCCCAAACGCGTCGGGGACATCGTGCGCTTGACGAGTACGAGCTCGTCGGACATTACGCGCACTGGCGCGAGGACCTCGCCCTCGCGCGCAAGGTGGGCGCGCGCGCGATTCGTTGGGGCGTGCCATGGTATCGGGTGCAGCCGGCGCGGGAGGTGTTTGATTGGAGTTGGACGGACCAAGTGATTCCTTATCTCGTCAATGAATTGGGGATTGTGCCCATTGTTGACTTGATGCATTATGGCTGTCCGTTTTGGCTCGAACGCGAATTTGATAATCCGGACTATCCGCGCGCGGTTGCGGCATACGCCGCCGCGTTCGCGCGGCGGTATCGTGACCTGGTGCATTGGTACACGCCGCTCAATGAGCCGTTCATCAATGCGCTGATGTGCGGCAAGCGCGGCGAATGGCCCCCGTACTTGAGCGGCGACAGCGGATTTGTGCGCGTGATGCTGCAGCTCGCGCGCGGAATTATTGAAACAGTGAACGCGCTCAAGCAAAGCGCTCCGGGCGCGCGGATGGTGCATGTCGAAGCAACCGGGCTGCGCCGCATCCTGCAAGATGAATTGCGCGAACTCGCGCTGCTCGAGCAGCATCGCGGCTACTTGAGCTATGATTTGATTACGGGACAAATTACGCGCGAGCACCCGTTGTTCCAATGGCTGCTTGAACACGGCGCGGGCGCGCAAGAATTGGAGCAGCTGGCGCGCGGGAAAATCGCGTTGGATGCAATCGGTTTGAATTTTTATCCGCAGTGGTCTACGCGACAAATTCATCTCGACGCGCAAGGACGCTTGAAATATCGGCTCGTCGAAAAAGATGGCGCGGGCTTTAGCGAGCTGTTGCAGGATTTTTATACGCGCTATCAAGTTCCAATGATTGTCACCGAAACCAGCGCGTTTGGCGCAAACAGACTGCGCGCGCGTTGGCTTGCGGCATCGGTCGCGGCAATCAAAAATTTGCGCGCAGGTGGTGTCCCAATTCACGGGTATACGTGGTTTCCGCTTTTCACCATGTACAAATGGAATTACCGACGCGGCAGACTGCCGTTGGAACGCTATCGTTTTGATTTGGGACTGTTTCAGTTGAATACGCAAGAGGACGGACCGCGTTTTCTGGAAACACCGCTCGTCGAACAATTTGTGAGTTACGTGAACAATCCAAAGGAAGCGGTCGGGGACTTGCGAACACGCTAATGGACCAAGTCGCGGCGAGGACAAAGGCGTCGTGCCCGGGGTTGATTGTAAATGTTTTCTTCTTTGACTCGGAGCGCGATGACCGCGGGGTTGCCTACAGAGTTGTCCAAGCGGCGGCGCGGCTTGCGCTCGCGTACGGATTCACCGACATTGATGGCACACAGCCGCGCCCCGGTAGCGTGATTGAAATTTGAACCCACTGTCATTTCAATAATTGGCGCGGAGCACCGGGTCGCACGCATCGGAAACGAGATGGTCAATCAAATCGTGCAACAATGCAATGGCGGCGGGACGACTGTTGAGTGATTCTTCAAACGCAAACGTCGTCATGATTACGCGCCCGCGTCCGTACCGAAATTGCACCGTATGCGTCGCGGGATGGCGCACCCAGCCCGAAATCATCCCCGCGAGCAAATCTTGATGAATCGCCGCATCCTCCACCGGCAGTCCCAAAATAGTTCGCAGAGGCATCACGTGTCGAAACGGCAACCCAATCGGATTGGGCACATCGAGCCGTTTGTACATTTTTGGTCGCAGCCACGTGTAACTGGTAATCCAATTTCCACTGTACGTTCCCCCGCGCGAATGACTCCAAAAGAACGGACTCGGTCCGTTATTCAAAAATAACAGTCTGCCGCCCTCGCGCACCCAACGCAACAATTCTGCCGTCGGCAAGTTCGTAACCGCGACCTCTGTATCCGCGTCGAGCCGCGACATGGTTTGATAACCGATGCGCCGCAGCGACGTCGCCAAATCAAAACGCACAATGCCCAACGCGGGCGCGGCATTTGGCAAGGTTGCCGGCTGCGGCGGCGTCACCGCCGAGTCCACATTTTCGGGCAGTGAACCTGACGCGATGCCCACATTCATTCCGAATGTGTCGGTGTGAGCGATTACGGCAATGGGACGCGCATACGCTGCGCGGCGCGCGTGCGCGGGCAGTACGAGCAGGTCAAGCCAATTGCGCGCGAGGGATTTGCCTGCCCCATCATGCAGTGCGAAATCAAAGCGCACTCTTTGCGTTGCCTCTACACGCGGCACGCGCACCAGCCGTTCATCGAGCATTCGCACCGCGCCGCGCGTCTGGTATGGAATTTCGCGTTCGCGTTCCAAAATTTTTTCGGCAACCGACCACTGCAAACGCGCGCCGTTCCAATCGCTTGGCGCGAAATGCGAACCGTACAAGCGCAGCGCGAGCATATCGTCATCCCACGACGCGTAATGCTGCGGCTCAGGCACGAGCATGTCCGGCGCGTTGATTGCTGCGAACATGTCATGAAAAATTTTGGGGTTGCGCGCAAAATCGAGCAGCCCGTTGCTCTCCCAATAAATATCCGCAAGTTCGGTAATCACATATCCCGCGAGCGCAGGTTGACGCCGCAGTGTTTCGATTTGGAATTTCAGGGCGGCGAATTCATGCCATTGCGTTGCAAGGGCGAACGCTTCGTAATCGTCCCACATCGCGTCGAGTCCGTATGCGTGAAAGCGTTCTTGCGCCCCGCGCGCCCAGCCCGGTTCCCCTTCCCAACCGGACCACCACGGACCGGTATCGAACCACATCGGGTCGCCGTTGTAATGCGCGCGCAGTGCGGCAAGCGAAGGCAGTCCCCAATTTCCAAATTCGGAAAGAATGAGTGGTTCATCCCCGCGCCGCTGTGCGTCGCCGTGATTCGACCACGACCACATCGGACGCAGATTGAATTCTTCCATATTTTGTTCAAACGTTTTCGCCTGGTCAGGGATATTGGCATAGAGATGAAAATCGTCGAGATCACTTTTGATGTGAATGTTCGGACCCCACGCGTGCACACACGCGGAATTGTCCACGACGAGCCGCGTAGGGTCGAGCGATTTACAGAAATCGTACATCTGCGAGACCCACGCGCGATCCGGCGCGCTGAGGGGCAGCGACGTGCCCCAATCTTCATTCACGATGGTCCAAATAATCAGCGACGGATGATTCATGTCGCGCGCAATCATTTCTTGGAGGGTACGCGCGACGCGTTGTTTGACGGCATCGTCAAGAACGAGTTCGTTCGCGTGCACGGTTTCTCTTGGATGAAATGTGCGCCACGATGGAATTTCTGCCCACACGAGCAAGCCCATTTCATCCGCGAGCTCGAGATAACGCGGGTCGGGGGGTTTGATATGACAGCGCAAGCAGTTGAGTCCGAGCTGTTTCGCTTTTTGAAATTCATCGCGCAAAAATTCTGCCGAAGGCACCGTGTAAATCGTATCGGGGTAGAGGTCCTGGTCGAGCGCAGCCAGGAGAAAAAACGGTTCGCCATTCAACACCAACTGTCCCTCGCGCGTGGCAATTTCGCGCAGACCAAAGCGCACCGCAAATTCATCTGCGTCGGACCCCATTTCCAAATGCACGTCCGCGTGATAGAGCTGCGGGTCATCAAAGGTCCACAAACGCGGATTCGCAATCACAATGCGCGCTTCGTACGCGTTCGTTTCCGCATTGAAACGCGCGCGCACCTCTTGTCCTTCCAGCGCGATGTGGACGAGCGCGTTTTCGGCATTCGGATTCGCGCCGCCCAGCGTAATTTTGAAATGTGCTTCGCCGCTGGCAAGGTTGGGCACAACGTGTACTTGCGAAATGTACGTGTGCGGCAGCGCGGTCAACGTCACATCCTGCCAAATGCCGCCGACGTTGAGGTACCATTCCTGCTTGCCGTGTGGAATGTCGCGCGCCGGAAACGGAAATTCGTTCGCAGAAGCTTGCGTATCATGGTGCCAACGCGAAAGCGTGAGGTTCAACTGCACGGGGTCGAATACGCGCAGCGCGATTTCGTTTTCACCCGCGCGTGCAAATTCGCGAATCGAAACAGCGAACGGCGTGTAACCGCCTTCGTGTTCGCCCGCGCGCTCTCCATTGACAAACAGCTCGCACCAATAATCCACCGCCCCAAAATGCAGCCGCAGTTCGCCGCGCAGCCATTCCTCGTCGAGTCGAATGGTTGTGCGATACCATGCATACCCGCTGTACTCGAGCAATTCGGGAAACGCTGCTTGCCAAGGCATTGGGACCGGAATCGTGCGCTCCGGGTTGAGCGTTTCAACTGCAAGCACGCCGGCGGGGTCCGTTTGAAACTGCCATGTGCCGTTCAAGGAACGCAAAAGCCGCATTTTGAGGAATCCTTGGCAAAAATTTGCCGAAATGCAAGGCGATATTGTTTTGTACCATGAGATGGTACGCTATTCTATTGAACGCCAATTTGTGTCAAATGGTGCGCGCGACGAAATTTTTTTCGGGCTGTGCGTCACGATTTCGGGCGAATGAATTCACCACGACAAAAACGCGCAACCTGCCTCCGCAGGTTGGGGATTCAGTGTGCGGAGGCACACTTGGCGTCTTCGTTGCCGCCATTTCAAATCGCCTGTCGCGCTACCCCAAACTTGGACGCACACCTTTTTTTCGCGCGCCGTTGCAAATGACGTTTTGTTTCGTTATAATTTCTGCGCACGTGCGAAAGCATTTCGCTCTGCTCGCGCACGCTCAACCCTCTTCGTCGCTGCAACGTCCTTCTCCGTCGTACCCCAACCGCAGTTCATCGCTCTCACTTTGCCTTCTCGCCTTGCGTGTCTTGTGCGCGCTCAGCCTACGCTGAGGTAAGGAGGTGATTGCCACACCCAAACAACAAACCGAATACCGCGCGAACATTTTGACCAAACGTGTCCACGCTCTGAATTCTCAAGGAGGAGAAAAAAATGTATCAAGTCAAGACCAACTTGACGTTATTTGTTTTGGTGAGCGCGTTCGTATTTATTCTTGCCGCGTGCGGCGGAACGACTGCACCAACCTCGGCGCCGCCCACAAGTGCTCCTTCGACACAACCCACCGCCGCACCATCCCAAGCCACTTCCGCGCCGTCTGCCAATGCCGGCGCGTGCGCAGACATTGCCCAGAACCAATCCGTAACCATGTGGAGTCCACTCACCGGTCCGGACGGAAAATTTATGACCGCTCTGGCTGACCGCTTTAGCGCGGAAAATGGCATGGGCATCAAGGTAACGCATCTGCCTCAACCCGAATACATGGCGAAATTGCAAGCAGCGGCGGCAGCTAAGAATTTGCCCGAGATGTCAATCATTCATTATGAAAACCTGGCGGAACTTGTCATCCGCGGCGTTGCCAAGCCGTGGACGGACGAGGTGAAAGCGCAAATTGGCGATGTGCAAGCGGACTTTCCTGCCGAGCTCTGGGCAGCGGGTGACTATAACGGTCAGCGCTATTTGTTACCGCTCGATGTTCACCCGCTTGTCCTCTACTATAACAAGGACATGTTCAAAGCGGCAGGGCTGCCCGAGCCGGGCGCCAAGCCCATGACGAAAGCGGAATTTGAAAAAGCAATCGAGACCTTGAACAAGAATGGAGTGGCAGGCATCTCGATTGGGACGGCGTTCCAAACCTCCGCGTGGTTTCAGGCGTTGATTCGGCAATTCGGCGGGGCAATGGCGAACGCCGACGGCACACAAGCGACATTCAACAGCGATGCCGGCGTGCAAGCACTTGAATATCTTGCAGACCTCAAGAAAAAGTATTCGCCCGGACCGAGTGGAGCCGGCGACCCCGAAGTCAAAGTGTTTCAACAAGGCAAGGCGGCGATGGTGATTCATGGTCCGTGGCACATCACCGATATGGAGAAACTCGGCTTTGTCGGTTATGCGCCCATGCCCCAGATTGGCGACAAGTACGCGGTGTGGGGCGGTTCCCATGAAATGGTGTTGACGACCGATGATAAAGCCAAAGCCGCGGCGGCGGGATGCTGGATGAGCTGGCTCTCTAAAAATTCGCTCGAATGGGCAAAGGCGGGCCAAGTGCCGATTCGTAAATCGGTGCGCGAAAACCCGCAGCTCACAACGGACGCGGCGCCGATTGCAGCCGTCGCTGACTCGGCAGCCAGCGTGTCCGTCTGGCCCAAAGTTCCCGGCATTGTCGGCGCGCTCTGGGGCGAAGGTTCCGAACAGGCGATTAACGCAATTTTGCTCGGACAAAAAACGGACATCAAAGCCGCGCTCGACGAAGCCGCCGCCAAGTCTGACAAAATTATTGCTGACAACGCGCAAAAGTACCAATAACGCCCGGACATTTTCCGTACAAGCACACAAAGCGTGCGAGGAGCATTTGGCTTTTATCATGGACGCCAAGCCAAATGCTCCGACCTCCTATCCGCAATGTACCTCCGCGGTTGAAAGGTGAATTCACATGGCTACAACGTGGCAGCCGTCCCGGTTTGGTGCGCGTGTGAGCGTGACCAAACCAAAACGATTCAGCTGGACGCCGTATCTCTTTATCTTGCCGCACCTCATCGTCTTTGGCGCATTCCTCGCGTGGCCCTTTTTCTACGGGCTGTACATCAGTCTCTTTAACTTTGATTTTTTACGTCCCGACCGCCGCCCGTTCGTCGGTTTGCAAAATTATATCAATCTGTTCAATCCGGCGAGCATTCAATTTGATGATTTCTGGAAGGCAATGTCCAACACGGGCACATTCATTTTGTACAGTGTTCCACCTCTCGTCGTCGTGGGACTCGTGCTAGCGGTGTTGTTGAACGGCAAGTATCGCGGACGAAATATTTTTCGTTCGATTTATTTTGCGCCGTACGCGCTCTCGCCCGTCGTTGCCGCGATGATTTGGCGCTGGATGTTTGAACAAGGTGGGTTGGTGAACACGTATCAGGACGCTCTCGGTTTGCCGCAGACGGCGTGGTTGGGCGAGATGCCCTGGCCCTGGGTTGCCATCACGATTTGTACGGTGTGGTGGACAGTCGGCTTCAACACGGTCATTTTTCTCGCGGCTTTGCAAGAGATTCCCGCTTCGCTGTACGAAGCGGCAGAAATTGACGGCGCGGGCAAAGTGCAACAATTTTTTAGCATTACCATTCCGATGCTGCGTTCGGTGTTTATCTTTGTCATTACCACAACTCTGCTGGCATCGGCGAATTTGTTCGCGCAGCCGTACATCATGACCGGCGGCGGACCCTTGCGGCAGACCGAACCGATCATGCTTCGCATTTATACCGAAGGCATCTTGCAGAATCGTATGGGCAGCGCGGCGGCAATGTCCGTCGTCGTTGCGGCAATCCTGTTGTTCCTGACCGTTTTAAATTTTCGCGTATTTGGACGGACTGAGGACGCGTAAAGGGGGAGCGCATGGCATCTATTGCTGCATCAAAAGAACGTGCCACGATGCGTGTGAATCAAGACCAAAGGGCGAGCCGCATTTGGAAAAAAATTCCGATTTATGTGGTGCTCGTCGTACTCGCGCTGTTTTTCATTCTGCCGCTCGTGTGGATGATTTCCACCTCATTCAAACCGTTTCAAGAAGTGCTGCAGTCGAATTGGCTGCCCATCAAACCGACGCTCGAAAACTATGCCGGCATCTTTAGCGATCCTTCCGTCCCCGTGTATAACTGGTTCGGAAACAGTTTGCTGATTGCCACCGTGTATACGGTGCTGATTTTGATCGTGGACGCGCTGGCTGGCTATGCGTATGCACGGATGGAGTTCGCGGGGCGCGATCTGATTTTCGGTTTGATGCTCGCCACGCTCGTCATGCCGGGGTTGATGTTTCTCATTCCCAATTACCTGACGGTTTCGCAGCTCGGTTGGATCAATCAATTCCAAGGCGTCATTTTACCCGGACTGGCTGGCGTGTTTGGCGTTTTTTACATGCGCCAATTTTTTCAAGGCATCCCCAAAGAATTGGAAGAAGCCGCGCGCATTGACGGCGCAAGTCCATTTCAGATTTTTTTCCATATCGCGCTGCCATTGTCGAGCGGGGCACTGGCAACGCTCGCGGTCTTGTCGTTCATGACCTCGTGGAATGATTTTTTGTGGCCCCTGCTCGTCCTCACAGACCGGCTCAAGCAAACACTTCCTGCGGGTCTTGCCACCCTGCAAGGTCAGTACACCTTTGACTATGGCAAATTGATGGCAGGCGCGGCGGTCACCGCAGTTCCAGTACTCGTCATCTATTTGTTCTTGCAGCGCTACATTGTCGAAAGCGTCAAGACGACGGGACTCAAGGGCTGACGTCACGCGCAGTGTCCTACTTGCAACATGCGAAACCACGATTCCCGATTTTTACTTTCCGCCATGTTCCTGCTCGGCGTGGTTTTATTTGCATGCACCGCGCCGCCATCAACGCCCACACCGCTTGCGACAAGCATCCCGCTCGCGCCGCCCGCCACAACTCTCGCGCCAACTGTTAGCGGACCCACCGCGACCCCAACGCTCGCTCCCAATCAGTTTGTGAATCCGGTGCTGAATGTGGATTTCCCCGACCCCGACGTGCTCCAAGTTGGCGACACGTACTATGCCTACGCGACGAATGCGGGACCCACAAACATCCAGCTCGCGCGTTCCAAGGACCTGGTCCACTGGGAATCGCTCAGCGGCGCGCTGCCCGCGCTGCCATTTTGGTCCAAGCCGCAAGCGGGTTTGACGTGGGCGCCCGATGTGACAACGAGCGCGGACAGCAAAACGTTTATCATGTACTATACTACGCGCGATGCAGCGAGCGACAAACAGTGCATCGGCGTCGCGACGGGCAGTAACCCTGAAGGACCCTTTCGTTCAACGGGAAGGGCAAATGACGAGCCGCTCGTTTGCAATCCCAAGGAAGGTGGCGATATAGACCCCGCCTCGTTTCAGGATGAGGACGGCACGCGTTATCTGCTCTGGAAAAATGACGGTAACTGCTGTGCGCTGGACACGTGGATTTATATTCAGAAACTGGCTGACGATGGTCTGTCGCTCGTCGGGGAACCGACGCGGCTCATCAAAAATGATCAAGCGTGGGAAGGACAGTTGATCGAAGGACCAACGCTCTGGAAGCACGACGGGAAATATTTTTTGTTCTACTCGGCAAATGATTATCGCGGCGAACGGTACGCCATTGGCTATGCGGTGGCTGAGCATATTTTGGGACCCTATCAAAAAGCCCTGCGACCACTTTTGACCACAGACCTCAAAACGGCTGTCCCATTCGGACCCGGCGGTCAAGACGTGGTCGTAGACAAAGATGGCGAGACGTGGATGGTCTATCACTCATGGGAGCCAACGCTCAGCGCGCGCTGGATGATGATTGATCCGCTCGTGTGGGAAAATGGGGTGCCCGTCGTAAAAGCCGCACATCAAATGCCTCAACCAAAACCATAGCATCCATGCTTTGACGAGCGCGCGGGACGAATCCATCGAATTCATAGAACCGTATGCGGCGCGTTGGCGCGTTTTCTATTAAAGGACTGCGCGCCGCGCAAGCGTACTCGCTTCAAGAATCACCCCGAAATTGAACCACCCGATTTGCGGTCAGTCTTGGATTGGAAATCGTCGCCTGAATAAGAGTTCAACTCGCGCGGCGATTTCCAGTGCAGCGCATTTTTGTCTTTTTTTCAGACTTGATTCTGTTTCATGCGCGCCGCGCAATTTGAAATGCGTTTGCCCCGGTCGCTCTTGACAAACATTCTCTGCCCATGCTAAAGTTCGAGCATCTCGCCTAAAAACGTTTCCAAATCCTTTCAAGGAGGTTTAGCATGCCTGCATTGAATCGCGTCGAACTGATTGGACATTTGGGACGCGACCCCGAAACGCGGTATACCCCAACGGGAAAAACGGTCTGTCAATTTTCCCTCGCCGTCAACCGCCCCCACGCCCAAGAACCCGATTGGTTTCAAATCCACGCGTGGGGCAAACTCGGTGAAGTGTGTCAGCAGTACTTGACAAAGGGACGCCTGGTCTTTGTCAGCGGACGTTTGCAAAATGACCGCTGGACGGACGACAAAGGCGAAACTCATTTTCGCACTCACGTTGTCGCCACGCAGATGCAAATGTTGGACCGCCGCGCCGAAGAGCAAGAGATAAGTGCAGAAGGCGCGGAAGAAGAATAGCAACAAAGCTGCGCTCCGTTGGAAAACCCACATGGGCGAACGCTCACAGGTCAGGACGTTCGCCCTTTGTTTTTATTGCTCGCGCATACGTTTCAAGCCGCGCCGCGTTTTGCGCGCGGCTTTTTTTGTAGATATGGCAAAACTTGTCACGGTCTATCGCGGGAACGGGTTTGCGCTGGATGACATGTCGGGCATTCGATGGCTCAAAATTTCCGAAGCGTTGGCGCGGGCGGGGCATCGCGTAGATATGGCAATTCGC
>CALMZO010000105.1 GCA_937870825.1 uncultured Chloroflexota bacterium
TGAATTGGTGGAGGGGTTGTCCGTTGCCTTTGAATCCATTTCGCCAAAAGATGCGCGGGCATGGTTCGCTTATTGTGCCTATCTTTGACCACAAATGAACATGGAATCCGCTCTAAAGTAATCATTCCACACAAATCGCAGATTTAACGACGCGTGTGCATTCGTTTTTCTGCTGCGCGATGTGCCCCACACGATTCGCGGATTACAAGCTTTGTTGGCAAGATGACGCGGCGCGGCTTGCCGTCGCGTTCGTTTATCAAGTCCATCAACGTTTCCGCCGCGACGAATCCTGCGCGGTGAATCGGTTGCCGTACGGTTGTCAGGGGCGGCTCGGTGCGCGCGGCGAAAGGCATGTCGTCATACGCAACAACGGCAATATCATCAGGAACGCGCTTGCCTGCTTCACGCAACGCGCGCAGCGCGCCCAATGCCATCGTGTCACTGGCAATAAAAATCGCGTCGGGCGCTTGGGGCAGGAGCTGCTGCATGGCTCTGTAGCCGCTCTCTTCTGTGAAATCACCTTCCGCGATCAAGTTCGCGTCCGAAACCAAACCGCGCGCTTTTAACGCATCCGTGTATCCAGCCAAACGGTCAAGTCTACCAACCATGTTCAGTGGACCGGCAATCGTTGCCACGCGCTTGTACCCGAGCCGCAGCAAGTGCAGGACTGCATCACGCGCGCTCAGCCGATTGTCCACATCAACATACTTGATATCCGAATGAACCGGATGACGTCCCACCAACACGAATGGAATGCGCCGCGAATACACTGCCTCAATCACTGCGTCATCCGTCAGCACCGACGCGATGATAACGCCATCAATCATCGCCGCGGAAACAATTTGCTGAATTGTGCGGTGTTCGTATTCCGGTTCGGCGAGCCACAGCATCGTAGAATAATCGTGTTGATTGCAGGCACGAGAAATACCCTGAATGAGCCGCGGAAAATATGGGTCACTGAAAAGGTAGGCAACACCCATCGGAATCACTAGACCAAGGATGCGCGTTCTTCCTGCGGCAAGACCGCGCGCGGCAGCATTTGGCTGATAATTGAGTATTTGCATGACCGAGCGCACACGCGGGCGCGTTGTGGTGTTTACATTGGGGTCGCCGTTGATTACACGCGAGACCGTCGAGCGCGAAACAACCGATTGTTTTGGAATTTCGATGATGGTGAGACGGTCAGATGTCCTAGTCCAAAACTTGGGAACGCTCCCAAAGTAAAGAGCGAAAGAAGCGTGAAAATCGCAAGAGTGAAGGATTTAGCGGCTCAGTGCGGTATTTTTTGCGGAAAAGAGGCAATTTTAATCGCTTTCATGTGATTTTTGCGGAGTCGAATCCCCCTGTTTGCTGGTGAATTGTGAAAAGGATGAAAGAATTGGGAACGCTCCCATTCTACGCGCGCGATTTTGGTTTCTCGAGAGGTCGCGCAAGCAAATTTGTTCACTCTCACACAACGCAGTCAACCTATCGTCGTGGCAAACAAATCTTATGTTAATCACCTAGTAGTCAACATAAGAAGAAACGGAAATTGTAACTTTTTCGCACCCGAATTGGCTTGACATATAGGCATTTTTCTGCCTATAATGCTTCCATATTGAACAAGGCAACGGGTCGTTGGTCAATGACCCACTAGATATGCCAAGGAGGATTTTTCAAAATGCCCATGACCAAAAGTGAAGTCTCGCGTCATCTCGCAGATAAAGTCGGTATCACAAAAAAGCAAAGCGATGCTTATCTCGAAGCACTTGCCGAACTCGCATACGCGGAAGCAAAAAACACATTCGCGATTCCGGGAATTGGCAAGCTCTCGCTCAAAGAATCGCCTGCTCGGGAATCAACCATGCCCTTTGGTCCGCGCAAAGGCGAGAAATACATGGTCCCCGCCAAAAAGAAAGTCAAGTTCGCAGTCGCCAAAGCGGCAAAAGACGCCATCACAGGCGGTAAAAAGAGCAGTGGTGACAGTGGCGGCGGCGACAGCGGTGATTCTAACTAAGTGCCCGGTACGAACAAGGCGCGCAGCAATAGGTTGCGCGCTTTTTTTATTTCTCTCGTAATTCCCGCGCTTGTGTCAGTCCGCTCACACTCAAAACAATCGGGAATTTCTTTTGTGCGAAAATGTTGAATTCTCAAGACCGTCAGCGCCTCGAAACCGAGCGCAATCTTTGGCTCGCCACCGTTCGCCCGAATGGTTCACCGCACCTCGTCCCCATCTGGTTCGTTTGGCACAGTGACAGGGCGTACCTTTGCACCGCGGGCGACTCGGTTAAAGCCCGCAACATCGCCCACAATCCGAAAATTGCATTTGCGTTGGAAAATGGTGATGACCCTGTGCTTGTCGAGGGCGTTGCAAAAATTCTCGACAACGTTCCGGCTGAAATCGTCGCCGCGTTCGAGAAAAAGTTCGAGTGGAACATCCAAACCGATGGGAAACACAACACGGTGATAGAGTTGACGCCGACGCGCGTGGTATTGTGAGCCGTGAGAGGCAGCGGATTGCGCGCAGAAATTTTTTCGAGGATAGTTTTCCTGTGCTATAATCGCCGCCGCTAAAATTTCACATTGCAAAATCATTGAGTGAGGATGGTATGAACTTTACTCCAAATCCGGTTGCGTTTACGATTCCCTTGCCCGTCCCGATATTCGGACAGACCAGTCTGCCCATTTATTGGTACGGCATCCTGATTGTGCTCGGCGCAATTGCGGGCGCATTTCTCGCTTCGCGTGAAGCCAAGCGCAAGGGCATTGACCCCGACCATGTGTGGAACGCGCTGCTGTTTGCCTTGTTGTTTGGCGTGTTGGGCGCGCGTCTCTACCATGTGTTGTCCGATTGGGCGCAAGGCGACCCGCTCGGCTATTTCTCCAGAGATTTCATGACGAACCTCGTCAACATTCTCAATCCGCGCAGCGGCGGTCTCGGCATTTTTGGTGCAGCTGTCGGCGGCATCTTGGGAATTTGGCTCTATGCCCGGTTTGCCAAAGTGAAATTTTGGGAATTGGTGGATGTTAGCATGCCCGGTTTGACGTTGGGGCAAGCCATCGGACGCTGGGGCAATTTCTTTAATCAGGAATTGTACGGGTATCAGACGGATTTGCCGTGGGGCATTCCGATTGATGCGGCGCATCGCCTACCGCAATTTGCCGGACTGCCCGAAACCGCGCGATTTCATCCGACGTTTCTCTACGAATCATTGGCAATGTTTATCGTCACCGGCATTTTGCTGTACATTGCGCGGCGTTGGGACAAATCGCTCAAGCCCGGCGACATGCTTTTGCTGTATGGAATTTTTTATCCGCTCGTGCGTTTCTTTACCGAAATGCAGCGTCCCGACGCATGGACATTTTCCGGCATTGCCGTCGCGCAAATTATCTCGGTGATTGTGTTTGTGATTTGTTCGATTTGGTTTTTGTATCGCCACACGGGTCCGCAAGCCGCTCCACGCGGCAGAACGCCAACCCGTCGAACAACCACCCCTGCGCGCTCAAGCAGTTCTGCAAGTTCCGAAGCGAAATCGTGATAAAAAAAGAAACCCGTCTCGTGAGGACGGGTTTCTTTTTTTCTATCCTGTTTGTGTTATGAGGTCTTGCCGAGAATTTCTACGGGAACGTTTGCTTGGTCCTTGAACGCGTTGGCGTCTTCCCAACTTCCCACAATCGTATCCCAGTGCATCGGAATCGCAAGTTTTGGATTCACCAACGCGACGGCTTGCGCGGCTTCGTCCGCTGTGCAAACATACGTGCCGCTCACGGGAACGAGCATAATATCGCATCCGATATTTTTCATTTCAGGAATCGGGTCGGTGTCGCCCGTGTGATAAATTCGTTGCCCGCCCAGCGTGATGACATAGCCAACGCCGCCGTAATGATTGGGATGAAAATTTTGGCGGTCAGGATGAACGTTGTACGCGGCGGTGACTTGAATCGGCACGCCCGCCACAATCGTCTTGTCTCCGCGCGCAACGATTTGGACATTCCCATCAATTTTCCCGCGCATCATTTCGGGTCCGACGACGACGGTGTTTTCGTTTCGCACCTTGTCAATGTCCTCGACGACGAAATGGTCAAAGTGGTCGTGGGTGATGAGAACAATGTCCGCGTCGTGCGCGGCGTTTGAAATTTTCCACGGGTCAATGTAAATTTTTTTCTCGCCGGTTACACGAAAACTGTCATGTCCGAGCCATTCGATTTTCGGTTCCATTTCATCACCTCCGCGTGATGGCCAATCAAGCACGGAACATGTTCCGTGTTTGATTGGCACATTATAACAAATTGAAATTGTGCTTGACAAGAGACGGTTAGAGAATATAATCGCTTGCAGTCAATGGTGTTCCCCGAACCTTAATTTTCAACTGTGCTGTTACTCGTACAATTCTTTGGACTGCTGCCTGCGCCCTTTATTGATATTGTTGGGTTTTTTACGTTTGGCGCAACCTGGATTCTTGCACTGATTTATGCGCTCGATTTGCCGAGTTTGTTACCGGACGCGTAAGGAGCGGCCGCCGCATGCTGCGGGCGTGGTGTAGTGGTAACATGTTTCCTTCCCAAGGAAAAGACCGTGGGTTCGAATCCCATCGCCCGCTTTCATGAGTTTCCGGATTGACCTTGTTGTCATTTGCAACAAGGTTTTTTGTTTGCGGAACGTTTCGCGAAATCACATTGACACTCGTACCCTTTTTTGTTACACTCGCGAGCGAGTGCATCACTCACCGCACAATCATTCACACCATGATGCGTGAATGATTCCCTTCCACATTGGAGCCGCTGTGGCATCGGCAACACAAACCGAACCCAGACCTTCCTCACTTGCTTCTACAACTGAACTTCGTCCGTGGTATACACGCGTGAATTGGGTCGCCGTGGTCGCGTCCATTTTCATTCTCGCGCTCGTCGTCCGTATTCTTCTCGTTCAATACAATTTTTGGCAGACGGGCAAACTTTACCCCATCACGTATTGGGGCTTGCAAATTGGAAATGGGTTGACCCTCGGCGGGGTGTACGCGCTCATCGCGCTGGGCTATACGTTGGTGTACGGAATTTTGCTGATGATAAATTTCGCGCACGGTGATGTGATGATGCTCGGCGCGTATGCGGGATTTTTTGTGCTGGCGGTGTGCGATGCAACGGGACTGTTGGATTCCAATCAGTTTCTCGCGCTCGCTTTGGTTTTTGGCACGGGGATGCTGGTGTCCATGCTGGTCGGCGTCACGCTGGAACGTATTGCATATCGCCCGCTGCGCGCCGCTCCGCGCCTCGTACCGTTGATTACGGCGATTGGCGCGTCCGTATTTTTGCAAGAAGCTGCGCGTTTGATTTTTGGCGCGCAAGTGCGGGTGTACACCCGACCGGAATTTTTGTCCGGTGCCTTTCTGTTTCCCGGAACCTTCACCCTGGGCGATTCCACCATCACGCTCTTTACGGGAAGTATCCCGATGCCAAAAACGGGCGGCTATATCATTCTCTTTTCGATTGTGCTGATGATTGCTTTGTATTGGTTCGTACAAAGAACGCGCACGGGGCGCGCCATGCGCGCGGTCGCAACGAACAAAGAAGGTGCCGCGTTGATGGGTGTGAGTGTTGACCGCGTCATCGTCACAACGTTTGCGATTGGCTCCATTCTCGCGGGTGCGGCGGGGGTGATGCTCGGTTTCCACAACAGTCAAATCAATTCGACGATGGGTTTTTTCCCCGGCATCAAAGCATTCACGGCTGCCGTTCTCGGAGGCATTGGCAACATCCCCGGCGCGATGTTGGGCGGATTTATTTTGGGACTCGCCGAAGCATTGGGTCCTTCGCTGCTTGATATGCCTTCGTCGTACAAAGATGTGATTGCGTTTTCATTGCTGGTCCTCGTTTTGATTTTCCGCCCGCAAGGGATTTTGACATCTGAATTGGGAACGGACAAAGCGTAAACGTCAGAATGTCGGATAGTCAGGTGGTCGGACAGTCGAACACCATGACCGGCCGACAAACGACGAACCGACTATGCGACCTGCCATTCGCGCCGGACTGGTTACCGGCATCCTCTTGCTATTTTTTATCTTCGTCGGCGTCTATCGAACGTTCGAAGCCTTGACGTTGAGCGGAGTGTGGCTGACGATGCTCGGTGCGACGGCGAGCGAAATCGCCGCACAAGTTCCGACGGCGACGAATCCCCCCTTCAGTCGCGTCTTTACGGTCATCGCCGCGTTGCTTGCAGGCGCGGTTGCGGCGCGCAGCGCGAAAAATTTTGGTGAAGCCATGTTGCGCGCCGTGGGTGCAAATGCCGTCGCCGGCGCGTTCATCGCGCTGTTTTTGGTTCTGGCAAATGCGCTGTACGAAAACGGACTGGATGTGTCGTTCGTCTTGGAAAAAGTAAAACGCGAGACAGTCGGCGCGCTGTTGTTTGAGCAGACGGCGTTGTGGGGGGGGGTGATTTGGGTTGGCGTGATGGTCTTGTGCGGCGCAATCGGCGCGCTGTTGTTGCAAGGGTGGCACGCGTTGCACGCGCAAAACAGGTTGACACGCGTATCGGGCGGCGCAGCCATGCGTGCCCATCAAATCCGAATTGCGCTTCTCGCGCTTGTCCTCTTGTTGCTTCTCATTGCGCCACAATTCATCGGCGTGTATTGGAATCATGTGTTGGGTTCGGTCGGTCTCTTTGTACTGTTGGGACTGGGACTCAACATCGTCGTCGGGTTCGCAGGGCTGCTCGATTTGGGCTACGTCGGCTTTTACGCGATTGGCGCGTACACGATGGCAGTCCTTACATCGCCGAATTATCCATTCGGTTGGGGCTTTTGGCTGGCGCTGCCTTTGGCAATGCTTGCCGCAGCCATTGCGGGCGCACTGCTTGGCGTCCCCGTGTTGCGTTTGCGCGGCGACTATCTCGCGATTGTAACTCTCGGCTTTGGCGAAATTATTCGAATCATTTACAAATTCAATCCACTCACGGGCGGCGCGCAAGGCATCCTCAATGTGGCTGCTCCCAACATTACAATGCCATTTATCAACTATACCATCGCGTTCAATTCTTCGACGCCGTTTTGGTATCTGATTTTTTTCGCGTGCGTCATTGTCGCGTTCGTTGCCGCGCGTTTGAACAATTCGCGGTTGGGACGTTCGTGGACGGCGATGCGCGAAGATGAAGATGCAACCGAAGCCATGGGCGTAGACACCACGCGTATCAAATTGCTCGCGTTCGGCACGGGCGCATTTTTTGCAGGACTCGGCGGCGCGATTTTCGCCGCGCGTCAGCAGCATATTTTTCCGGATGATTTTACGCTGCTCGTTTCTATCAACGCGCTCGCGCTCATCATCATCGGCGGCCTGGGTTCCGTTCCCGGAGTGATTATCGGTTCCATCGTGTTGATTGGTCTGCCCGAAGTGCTGCGTCCGATTGCGGACTATCGTTTGCTCGCGTACGCGGCGTTGTTGGTCGTGATGATGCTCGTGCGTCCTGCCGGACTCGTACCCGCCGCGCGTCAAAAACGCGAATTTCGTGAACGCGATCCGGAACTGGAAACGATTGAATCAACATAGTGCAGTAGTGGTACAGTGTGATAGTGGGTGAGTTGCGCCTGGACGATGGAAATAGCGCCCTATCGCCCTATCGCAACTTTGCACTTTTGCACTAGGACACTAGCTTTGATATACTCGCGCCCCAACGTTCAATCAAGGTGGCGACGCTTCCCCTGACCTTGCAAGAATGTTTCAGGCACGAGTCGTGACGACTCATCTTTCAAGAGTGCGCGTGGCACACAAAACTCTAGTTCACGCGCACGAGATTCACAAGTTCGATGTCAAGCAAACTGCTTGACTGTTCTCGGAGGAGGAGAACTGTATGAAACGTAGTTCCGTTTCAATGAAACGTACGTTCGTTTTTGGCTCACTGCTTGTGGCGTTGATGCTTGTCATCAGCGCGTGCGGTCCGGCACCAACGGCTGTGCCCGCGCCCACACAAGCCGCGCAGCCAACCGCCGCACCCGCCCAGCCGACTACCGCACCCGCGCAGCCCACTACCGCTCCAGCACAACCGACGACTGCGCCGGCATCTACCCTACCCGACCTCGGTGGCAGAACCATCACCGTTGCGATTGAGAATGCTTACATTCCGTTTAACTATGTCCGTCTGGACAACGGCAAAGCGGAAGGTTGGGATTACGACACGCTCGCCGAAATTTGCAAGCGCTTGAACTGCAAACCCGACTACAAAGAAATCGCGTGGGATGGCATGATTACGGCTGTGTCGCAGGGACAATTCGACATGGCAGCCGACGGCATCACCATCACCGAAGAACGTGCCAAGACGGTTGATTTTTCTGACGGCTATATCGCCGTTGACCAACGCATCATGGTCGGCAAAGATGATACGCGCTATACCAAGATTGATGACATCAAAGCCAGCAAAGATGCAAAACTCGGCACGCAAAAAGGCACGACCAACTATGATGAAGCGGTCAAACTCGTCGGCGAAGCCCGCGTTGTCGCATTCGATACGTTTGGCGATGCCGTGCAGGCGCTCATCAGCAAAGATGTGGACGGCGTTGTGATTGACGATACTGCCGGTGTTGGTTATGTCGGCGTGAACGCGGACAAAATCCGATTGCTCGAAGGTTCACTGGTCGGACAACAACTCGGTTTCGTCTTTCCGAAGGGTTCGGACTTGGTGAAACCGTTCAACGCCGCACTTGCCGCGATGAAGGCGGATGGCACACTTGCCGCGATCAACAAGAAATGGTTCGGCGGTACAACAATTAGCGCGGACCAAATCGGTCCCGGCGCATATGCTGCCACACCCACACCGGCGTCAAGCACCGGCACCGGAACGGATGAATGGGGTCAAGTCGTCGTGAAAAAAGGTGACACCATCAAAGCGGTCTTTAGCGCCGCGTTGACGGGAGACCTCGCGGTGTATGGGCTCGACATGCAACAAGGCGCGCAGATGGCAGCCGAAGAATTCGGCGGCGACATCAACGGTTTCAAGCTCGAGCTTATTTCCGAAGATGACCAATGCTCCGGCGAAGGCGGCACAACCGTTGCGAACAAAATCGTAGCGAATCCCCAAGTCGTCGGCGCAATCAGTTTCATGTGTTCCTCCGGCGAAATTCCCGGCACCGAAGTCCTCGACAAAGCACACATCGTTTCGATTTCCCCATCCGCGACCGCCGTACAAGTGACGGCACGCGGCTTGGCAACCGTGAATCGCACCGCGTTCAATGATGCCATTCAAGGTCCCGCCGTCGCGAATTTTGTGTTCAAAGAATTGAAACTCGGCAAAGCCGCCGTGATGCACGACGGTTCCCCGTACGGCGCCGGTCTCGCCAAAGCATTCGCGGATGCGTTCAAAGCGGCAGGCGGTACGGTCGTTAGCGATTCAGAAACGGTGGAAGTGGGCATCAAGAATTTCCGCTCCGAGTTGACCAAAGTGGCAGCAACACAGCCCGACCTACTCTACTTTGGCGGATTCTGGCCCGAAGCCGCCGTCCTCGTTGCGCAAAAGAACGAAGTCGGTCTCGACAAAACGGTGTTTGTGAGCTCGGACGGAACGTTCACGCCCAAGTTCATTGAAACCGCAGGCGACGCCGCGCAAGGCGCATATGCCTCATTCGGTTCCGCGCAGCAAGGCAACTCGTACGAAGCATACGTGAAAGCGTACGAAGCCAAAGGCGGCAAAAAAGAAAACATCGTCTTTAGTCCGCAGACGTATGACGCCGTCAAAGTTTTGGTAGAAGCATTGAAAGTGGCTTCCAAAGTGGACGCGGAAGGCAACCTCGTCATTGGGCGCAAAGCATTGGCAGACGCCGTGCGCGCGGTCAAGACTGAAGGTGTCACGGGCGCAATCTCGTTCGACAGCAACGGAGACCGCCCGCCCGAATCCACCAACGTCGTCATCAACCAGGTCAAGGGCACCGAGTGGGTCCAGGTGTTCCCGCCGAAAAAATAAACCTCGCATTGCTACACAACGGGCAAAGCCGTCAACGACGACGGCTTTGCCCAAACTTTACGCCGACACCATGCCAGAACCGAGCGGACCACATGCTGCCTACATCCCTGCCGAGAATCCTCCGCACACTGTGCAAGGACGAACGGTTGACCGAATTGCTTCGTTGCCGTATTGGCTCATTTTTTTGTTATTGGTTGGCGCTTTCCTCGTTTATCAATTCTCCACAAACGAAACCTACGTGGCTGTCTTGGGCCGCATCGCCAGCGGCATCGGCGTTACGATTTTTGTCACCCTCTTTAGTTACGCGCTCGCCATTTTGCTGGGATTGATTGCAGGTCTCGGACGCGTTTCGAAAAACGTTGTCATTCAAAATATCTCGACGCTCTATGTTCAGGTCATTCGCGGCATTCCGATTTTGGTGCAACTGCTTTACTGGTCGTTTGTGATTGTCCCCCTTGCTATCATTCCCATCAATGGATTCGGCGCGTGGCTCGCTCCTGTTTTGGGCGAAAGCAACGCGTTGATGAAATTGTCCACGCGCGAATTTGATTTCATGTGGCGCTGTATCATCGCGCTCGCGTTCGCGTATGGCGCGTTTGAAGCCGAAACCTTTCGCGCGGGCATCGAATCCATCGGCAAAGGACAAATGGAAGCGGCGCGGTCACTGGGCATGAGTTACATGCAGGCGATGCGCTATATCATTTTGCCGCAAGCCATTCGCCGCGTGCTGCCGCCCCTCGGCAACGATTTGATTTCGATGCTCAAAGATTCGTCGCTCGTCGCGGTGTTGGGCGTACGCGACATGACGCAAGAAGCGCGTTTGTACGCGGCAGCATCCTTTCGTTACATCGAAACGTTCAGCTCACTCGCGTTCATGTATCTTGCGTTAACTTTGGTTTTGTCTGCCGCGACGCGTTGGATTGAAACGCGTTGGAAACAAGTGTAGAATTTTTTACCGCGCTCGAACAAATGAAACATGATGAATGATAATCCCACCGCGATTGTTCGCATCGAAGACGTTCACAAACATTTCGGCAGTGTCCACGCGCTGCGCGGGGTTTCGACGCAGGTCAACAAAGGTCAAGTGTTGGTGATTATCGGACCGAGCGGCTGCGGCAAATCTACCCTCTTGCGTTCCATCAACGGCTTGGAGACAATAGACGGCGGGCGCGTCGTGGTGGACGGGAACGTGATTGACTCGCAACACAAAAACATCAACGCCGTGCGCGCCGAAGTCGGCATGGTCTTTCAACAATTTAATCTCTTTCCGCATCTCACCGTTCTGGAAAATTTAACGCTCGCTCAAACCAAAGTGCGAAAGCGCAACAAAACAGAGAGCCAAGAAATCGCGCATGACCTTTTGAAAAAAGTCCGCATCCCCGAAAAAGCAAGCAATTATCCCGGACAACTTTCGGGCGGCCAACAGCAGCGCGTTGCCATTGCCCGCGCGCTGGCGATGAATCCCAAAGTGATGTTGTTCGACGAACCGACGAGCGCGCTCGACCCCGAAATGATAAACGAAGTGCTGGACGTGATGCTCGACCTCGCGCAAGAGGGCATGACGATGCTCGTCGTTTCGCACGAGATGGGTTTTGCGCGCAACGCGGCATCACGCGTCGTTTTTATGGAAGCGGGCAAAATTGTGGCAGAAGGCACTCCGCGTGACATGTTTGACAATCCCGACAACGAACGGATGAGACAGTTCTTGAGCAAGATACTGCACTAGGAGGATGTAACAGGTAGCGCGTAGCAGGTAAGCCAACCACCTGATACTTGATACTTGATACTGGGTACTCGCAACATGGCAACCATTCTCGAAGCGAAAGGCGTGACCAAACGCTTTGGCGGTTTGACCGCCGTGGACAGTGTGGATTTCACGATTGACGAAGGTTCCATCGTGAGCTTGATTGGTCCGAACGGCGCGGGCAAGACAACCTTTTTCAATTGCATCACCGGGTACTATACGCCGGAAGAAGGTTCGATTCGTTTCGGCAGTACGTCCACCGTCGGAATGAAAATGCATCAGATTACACAGCTGGGGATCGCGCGCACGTTTCAAAATATCCGCCTGTTTGGCAACATGACGGCGCTCGAAAATGTGATGGTGGGGCAGCATCCCACCATGCGCGCAGGTGTGTGGGGCGCGATTACCCACAACAAGCGCACGCGCCAAGAAGAAGAACGCGTGACGACGCGCGGGCGCGAATTATTGCGCTTTGTCGGCTTGCGCGGCAAAGAGAACGACCTCGCCAAGAACCTTTCGTATGGCGACCAAAGACGTTTGGAAATCGCGCGGGCATTGGGCACACAGCCGAAACTGTTGCTGCTCGACGAACCGACGGCAGGCATGAATCCGCAAGAATCGCTCGCAATGGTTGACTTTATTCGCAAAGTCCGCCAGGAGATGAACGTGACGATTCTTTTGATTGAACATCACATGCGCGTGGTGATGACGATTTCGGAACGCGTGACCGTTTTGGATTTCGGCATCAAAATTGCCGAAGGTTCGCCACAGCATGTCCAACAAGACCCGCGCGTCCGCGAAGCATATCTCGGCGCGTCGGAAATGCACATTTAAGGGGAACACTATGTCTCTCTTGGCGGTCAATGACATCCACACCTACTATGGGCATATTCACGCGCTCAAAGGAATTTCCGTCACCGTCGAAAAGGGTGAAGTCGTAACGCTCATTGGTTCGAACGGCGCGGGTAAAACCACAACGCTCAAAACGATTTCCGGTCTCTTGCATCCCAAGCAAGGCACGATTGAATTGGAAGGCGAACGCATCAGTGGTCTGCCGCCGCATGTCATCGTCGGCAAAGGGATTGGGCAATCGCCCGAGGGACGGCAAATTTTTACGCGCCTGACGGTCATGGAGAATCTGGAAATGGGCGCGTACTCGCGCAGGGACAAGGAGGGCATTCAAAAAGACATTGAACATGTTTTCCAATTGTTCCCGCGTCTCGCCGAACGCCGTTCGCAAGCAGGTGGCACCCTTTCCGGCGGCGAACAACAGATGCTGGCAATGGGACGCGCATTGATGACGCGCCCGCGCATCCTCCTGCTCGACGAACCCTCGATGGGTCTCGCGCCTGTCTTGGTAGACACCATTTTCGACATTATCAAAACCCTGAATGGAGAGGGCACGACGATTCTCCTCGTCGAACAAAACGCCGCGCGCGCCCTCTCGGTCGCGAATCGCGGTTATGTTTTGGAAACGGGGCGCATCATCTTGCAAGGCAACGCCAAAGAACTCGCCGAGAACGAACAAGTCCGCAAAGCGTATCTGGGTGAAGCTTGACCTTGTGCTAGAACGTGCTTTATAATTCGCGCAACTCCGGTTCTTCTCTTTTTTTGGACGCGCGCTGATGCGAGTACCAAATTTCCCCGACGTTCGGTCTAACCTAGCGCAGCATTAACCAACTTGTTTTGCGTACCGATGCGTTGAAAGACGCTTTCTAAACGATTTCATTGTGCGCGACTCCCAAGAGCTTGTTTAATGCTGCACTAGCGCGTTTGAACAACCATCAGGTATTCTTGTAGACGCACGCTGAGCAAGCCAACGCATGTCAAGAATGTTCACCAAATCCGCGTGGATGTGATTCACAGATGTAGTTCACAATCGAAATCACACAACGGGATTTGCAAAGCAGATTGAATTGCGTCGGTGTGCAGATCCAAGGAGGTGTTACGCCTCTCAGCCAGTTGCCCGTGCCGCATCAAGAGTGGCGGTCTTGCAGAACAAATCGTCTCTGCCCCAAAATGCGGCTGTACCGTCGAACAGCATCCGTCGGCTTGAAAAGCGAACCGTTCCGACAGAAGCCTGTTCGCCAAATCTGTGAGTAACCTTTCAGGAGGAGAAAGAAGATGAATCGCAAACATTTTGCGCGCAAACTGTTTATCGTGGCAACGCTCGTTCTTGCTGTCGCCGTTCTCGTAGCCGCGTGTGGTGGAGTCGGCGGTCCGAGTGCCGCAGCATGTAAGGTCAAAATCGTGTCGTCTTTGCCGATGCAAGGCGGCGCCAAAGCACAAACGGACACGATGATTAATTCCATCAAGATGGCGCTCGAAGACCACGGCGCCAAATCCAAAGACGGCAAATGCACAGTTGAATACTTGCCATGGGATGATGCGAGTGCGGCGCTCGGTCAATGGGACCCCGCCGTTGAAACCGCGAATGCCAACAAAGCCGTCGCCGACCCCGAAGTCCTCGCGTATCTCGGTACGTACAATTCCGGTGCAGCCAAACTCTCGATTCCAATTTTGAATCAAGCCGGTCCACTCGTGATGGTCAGCCCCGCAAACACGTATCCCGGGCTCACCAAGACCAACGGCGCGGAAGCTGGCGAACCCGCCAAGTACTATCCGACCGGCGTTCGCAACTATGCGCGCGTGGTTCCTGCTGACGACATTCAGGGCGCAGTCGGCGCGCGCTGGTACAAAGAGCTCGGTCTGGCGTCTGTGTATATTTTGAATGACCAACAGCTGTACGGCAAGGGCGTTGCCGATGTGTTCGAAGCCGAAGCCAAAAAGATTGGCTTGGAAGTCAAGAGCAACGAAGGGATTGACACCAAAGCCACCGATTACAGTGCGCTCGCGACGAAAATTGCCAATTCCGGCGCCGCGTCCGTGTACTTTGGCGGCATTGAATCCAATCATCCGGGTCTCGTTTTGAAAGCGCTCCGCGCCGCCGGTTGGAAGGGTCAGTTCGGCGGACCGGACGGCATCTTTACAACCTCCGTCATTCAAGAAGCCGGTTCGGATGCCGAAGGCATGATCGCCACGGCGGGTGGTTTGCCGCCGGCGGAAATCGCCAAGGCGTCGCCAGCCGGTCAGAAATGGCTCGACGACTATCGCAAGAAATTCAACAGCGACCCCGAATTCTATGCGACGTATGCATATGAAACCATGAACGTGCTGCTCGCCGCGTTGGACCGCTGCTCTGCCAAGGGCACCGTCACCCGCGCGTGCATGCGCGATGAAACGTTTGCGACCAAAGACTTTAACGGGATGTTGGGCGCAACATGGTCGTTCGATGCGAACGGCGATACAACCTTGACCACGATGTCTGCGAACATTGTCAAAGACGGCAAGTGGTCGTTCATCAGCCCGCTGAAATAATTTGGCGTCGCTTGGGGGGGCGCATTGCGTCCCCCCTTTTCTTACTCAGTACACGCTTGACGTTTGTTTGGGTTCACGCTCGACCCGCAATTTTTATCACATCCCTGCTCTGTTTCCGTCAGAGGAGCCGCTATGACTTCTCGCATTAAATTTACCCCCCGCAATATCATGCTGGGGCTCGTAATCCTCGCCTTTGCCGCGTTTCTTATCAACGCATTTCTGACAGACCCCGAACTGTTTATCAAACAGGTCATCAATGGCTTGTCACAAGGCGCCGTGTACGCGCTGATCGCGTTGGGCTATACGATGGTGTACGGCATTGTCGAGTTGATTAATTTTGCGCACGGCGACGTGTACATGGTCGGCGCATTTTCAGGCTTGACCATTCTGAGTTTGATGGGTGTCACTGAAAAGTCACCGGTCAGCACGATTGTTCTCGGTGTCGTATTGTGTTTCATCATCGCGCCCATCGTGACCGCTGTCTTGAATATGGGAATCGAGCGCGCGTTTTATCGCCCCCTGCGGAATGCGCCGCGCCTTGCGCCCCTCATTACCGCGATTGGAGTTTCGTTTGTGCTCCTTCAAATCGGTCTCATCTGGGGCGGTCTGCCGCGTGACCCATTCATTTATTTTGCCGGCAGCGGCGCGCAGCCGAAACCTTTCCCGAATTTGATTCCGAACATCAATTTGCTCACCGATGTCTTGGGACTGCAAACGACGTTTCAGATTACAGCGAAACAGGTTTTCGCGATCGGTCTCGCCGTGCCGTTGATGATTCTCTTGCGCGTCTTTGTTTCGCGCACCCGGCTTGGCAAAGCCATGCGCGCCACCGCGCAGAATCGTGATGCGTCGCGCTTGATGGGCATCAATGTTGATTTCGTCATCGGCATGACCTTTCTCATCGGCGGCGCGTTGGCGGGCGCGGGCGGCATCGTGGGCGGTTTGTATTTTCAAAACGCGCAGTGGAACATGGGCTTTGATGCCGGGTTAAAGGCATTTACGTCCGCTGTACTCGGCGGTATTGGAAATATCACGGGCGCCATGTTGGGCGGTTTTCTGATTGGACTCATCTCGGCGTTGAGTGACCAGTACTTTGCCGCGCAGTGGACGCGCGCCATTGTGTTTCTCATTCTCGTTCTCATTCTTGTATTTCGCCCAAACGGTTTGCTTGGCAGCGCCGTGGCGCAAAAGGCATAGGAGGAACACATGGCAACTTCAACCCGCCCCTTGCCCAAAAGCGACGTGCGCGATTTTTTGCGTCGCAAGTGGCCCCTCATCGCGCTGGCGATTTTCGCGGCGGCGTACCCCTTCATTGACAATCTTTTGCTGGCGGTCAGCGGCAGGCAGGTTGGCGGCTACACCGGCTCGTTCGTCAACATTGTCGTCTTTTCGCTGTTGGCGTTGGGCTTGAATGTCGTCATCGGTTATGCAGGTCTGCTCGATTTGGGCTATGCCGCCTTTTTTGCCATCGGCGCGTATGCGATGGCATTGCTCACATCGCCTTCGCCGCCATGGGGTCCGTACCCGGTGCCGTTTCCCTTGAATTATTTTTGGGTCGGCATCATTCTCGCGGCAGGCATTGCCGCGTTTTCGGGAATCCTGCTCGGCTCGCCGACGATTCCCCTGCGCGGAGACTATCTCGCCATCGTCACCCTTGGCTTTGGCGAAGTCGTTCCCGTACTCTTTCGCAATCTCACCTGTGTCACATTTCCACTCATTGGTTGGGACTGCATTGACATCACCGCCGGTGAAAAGGGCGTGAATCCCATCGCGCTGCCGACGATTCCATTCACCGGTTACACCTTTAACAAAATTGACCTCGGTCCGTGGTATTGGCTCGCGCTGCTGCTGATGGTCTTTCTGGTATTCTTTAATCAGCGGCTCGAAAACTCGCGGCTCGGACGCTCGTGGATGGCAATGCGCGAGGACGAGGACGCGGCGGCGGCGATGGGCATTGATACGGTGCGCGTGAAATTGTTGGCATTCATGATGGGTGCGACGATTTCGGGATTCGCAGGCGCGTATTATGCCAGCTATATTCAAGGTGTGTTCCCCAGCACGTTTGAATTTAGCACATCCATCATCATTCTCTCTGCGGTAATCCTCGGCGGGATTGGGAATCCGTATGGGGCGCTGCTCGGCGGACTCGTCATTGTGGGTGTGGATACGATTGTTCTGCCAACACTTGACGGCATCATAACATCGAGTGGCGTCAATCTCGGTTTTGGCATCAACAATCTGCGCTATGGCTTGTTTGGCGCGACGCTGATTTTGATGATGATTTTCCGCCCGGAGGGGCTCTTGCCCAATCAAGCGCGAGCGAGAGAATTCCACGAAGCCGAAGAGGAAGAGGAACTATCAGGAATCGCGGCGGCGGAAGAAGAAGCCGCACGCACGAGCGAAGCGGGATAGAACACAGACCTTTGAAGTTTTTTGAAAGTAGGGATTTCAGAAAGCATCAAAGGTCTTTTTTCTTATGGAATTGTCATCCGAACAAAAAATGGCGCTCGAGCGCTTGTACGAAAACGAGTCGCTCACCGACAATCTTGCCGACGCGGATGCCAAAGCTTTGCTGCAATGGGCGCAGAAACAAATTCTGGACAACACCGACAGCGAATTGGTCGCTACAGCGGTGCGCGCCGCAAATGAAAGCGGAGAAATGGGCGTTCAAGCCGTCATTGCCCAAGCGGCGTCCGTTCTCACGCAAGAGCTAACCGCGCGCCAAATGAACACCGCGCCGAAAACGACCACGCCAGGAATTTTGAGCGCGGATGCAAATGCGGGACGCGACAGCGCTGCTGAATCTGAATCCTTCCCGATGAGCGCGAGCACAGCCATCGCCCCCGACGCGCCGCGCGACCAAACCACTCAAGCCAAAACAGAACAGCCCTTGCCTTCCGCGCAAGGGGATGCGAAAATAGGCGCGCGCAAAACCAACGCGGCAGTAAGAAAAGGCAAGCGCCGCAAATCCACGCGCGGCAAGAAAAAATAAAACGCCATGTCCAAAAAATCGCGTTCCGCCAAATCCTCCCGCGCGAGGGTTAATCCACTGGTCCTCGTTATTGGTGTCGTCATCGTTCTCGTCGTCGGCGGCGGCAGCACGCTCTTTAGCGGCTGCACCCTGCTCGACGGCAACAGCGGCGATGTTGCCAATCCCCCCCCTCCAACGACCGCGCCAATTTCCGACTCTCCGGTCATCACATTACCGAACGCGAATGTGACGGAGGGCGCGTGGTACACGCTTTATTTCACCAAGCCAACCTACCCGGAGAAAAAAGAAGGACGCAGCGGCGGCGTTGACCAAGCCATCATCGGCGACTTGGAACGCGCGCAAAAGACAATTGACCTCGCCGTGTTTGATTTGCGGTTACCGTCATTCGTGGAGGCATTGCGGCGCGCCAAAGAACGCGGGGTCCAAGTGCGCGCCATCGTAGATTACGCCGCGAACAAAGATTCAAAAGAATTTAACGACGCGGTGGCGAAACTGGAACAGGCGGGCGTTCAAGTTATCAAAAACGAGCGTTCCGCGTTGATGCACAACAAATTCGCGGTGATTGACAGTCGCCTGCTGTGGACGGGTTCGATGAACTTTACGCCGAACGATGTGTATCGCAACAACAACAACATGCTGCGTCTCGACAATGCCGCGTTGATTCAAAATTACAATCAAATCTTTGAGCGCTTGTTTCAAATTCGCGCACAAGAAGCGCCCTCGAAAATTGTTCCCAATCCGCGCGTGCAACTGGAAAGCGGCGTTGTGATTGAAAATTATTTTTCGCCGAACGGCGGCGCGCAAAAAGCAATTCTCGACCGTTTGAAAGCGGCGCAGGCAAGCATTCGCGTCACTGCATTTGCTTTTACCGACACTGCGATGGGAAATGTGTTAAAGGCAAAACACAAAGAAGGCGTTGACGTGCAAGCCGTGTTTGAGGCGCGCAACAACTCCGGGCTCGGCGCAGAATACGCAACGTTGAAACGCGCGGGCATTGACATTCTCGAAGACGGCAACTGCTATATCTTGCACAGCAAACTTTTTATCATTGACGACAAAACCGTTGTGATGGGCTCGTACAATTTCACGGATGCGGCAAACAAAACGAACGACGAAAACCTGCTTATCATTGACGACCCCGCGCTCGCGAAACATTACATTGCAGAATTTAACCGAATATACAAGCAGGCGGAAAAGCCGACGAAATGCGATGGCGGCTCATAAAAAACTTCCGATAGAGATAATCCATCGGAAGTTTTTTGTGTCATATTATATTGTTACCTTCGGCGAATCGTCTTCGATAGAATGATATCGTCCACAAATGCGCCCCCAACAAGTCCGCCCTTTTCGTCAGACGCCCACAAAAACCCGATCCAGACTTGGTGTTTGCCGGTGAGATCTCCCAAGGTCGGGACTTTTTGTAGGTCGAATTTCATTGGCACCCACGAGACTTGAGACGAGTTGGACACTTCACTAGGAGGCAGAGCGACAAAATTCAAATTGGGCAACACGTTTGTGTTTGTATCCAGCTCGGTGGTCGCAGCGAGTGAAGTTCCGGAAGTGCCCGTATATGCAGTTCCGTAGAATCGAGAGCCGTTTACCGAAGCGCCCACAAAAATAAAATCATTTGGCTTTTGCGCGTTTAACCACAGCATGTAGTTTATGCGCGCTTTTTTGGCATCCTTCAGACTGAATGGACCATAAATGAGCCAACTGAATGAATCATTTGGATAGGGCCTGGTACACCCTGAGCCCATCTTTTGACGAATGGGCCAGCCGCTCTTGTACCCTTCGGCGACTTGGCAATTGCTCACTCCCCAACCGCCTAAATTCCTCCATCCGGTTTTTGGAAATTGAGACTCGAAATCCTCTGTAGCGATGGGTGCGGCTTTGGCGGAAACATGGTATCGGATATTCAAACCCATATCTGCATTGACAATATCTGCATCTCGATCTCCGTTAATGTCGCCAACCGCGAAATTATTGCGCCAATTGTTCCCCTTCGGAATTGTGTACTCGTCGAAAGAACCAAATGAAGTAGAAGAGAGGTACGGGAAGACACCCATTCTGACTCCGGCCGATTTGACGATGATGTCATTTCGACGGTCAAAGGTTACATCGGCAATCGCAATAGCAGTAGGACGAAAATTTACATCAATTTGGTAATCCCGCGACACACCAATTCTTCCTGTGCTTGTTTGCTGAAATACTTGGACTTTGCCCCAACCAGCTCTCGCAACGACAATATCGGAGCGTCCATCCCCGGTCACATCTCCAACAGCCAATGGGTCATCGTCCATAGTACCAACAGAGATGTTCTTCAAACCACCTAGCGTCCCGTTATTCTGTTGAAGACGAAGAACAATGCGTCCTTTCGAAGTAGCAGAAGAATTTTTCTCCAATGTCACAACATCGAGACGCTTGTCTCCATTTACATCTCCAAGTACTAACGCAACGATAATGGAGGCGGGGTATAGGACAATTCCATCCAAAGTGCCTGCTTGATTTTGAAGCATCACTCCCACCGACCAAACACCCCCGGATGAAACGATTGATGAAATCACATCCTTCCGTCCATCATTATTGACGTCGCCTATTGCCACTTTTATCGGACGATCCAAAAGTGTGTACACAACTGCTGGGGCCAGTGTTCCATCACTTTGTTGTAAAAAGACAGAAATTGTATTTCCTTGACAGTCATTCGTGACCGCGTCTGTCCATCCATCACCATTTACGTCCCCTGCGGCAACCGAGCAACCCCATTCCGAGCCTGTGTAGAACTGCGGCGCACCAAGACTGTGGTCGGGCTGTTGGGGAAAGATCGCAAGCTGCATCGGAACACCGGTCGTAACCGCTACATCACCAAGCCCATCGTGATTGAAATCTCCAATCGTTGAAGCATATGAGATTAAACCTTCTGAAATTGTGGTGGTCGGGAGGAAAAGACCAGTATCCTCCGGTGAAGATGTTTTCAGGGCGTGAGAATTCGTCACTACCCCATCGGCGAATGCGCTTGCAGCAAGAAGGAGCCACAAACTAACGATTGTTACGACTCGAAGCACTCTCCGCCGATTTACTCCATTGAAGCAACTACGACTTCTTTGTATTAGGCTGTCCATACCATCCTCCTCGAGAGAAAATAAATTTGTAACCCCGCAAACAAAAGCACGCAATTCTATCACAATCATTTCGTTTTGCGATTGTTCTAAAGGGATTGACCCGAACTCTCCAAACGATATAATTCATTTCGCGTGTTGACACACGCGCAAGAGGAAATGATGTCCCCACAATTCAACACCCTCGGCAAAAACGTTCACCGCAAAGACGGCATTGCCAAAGTGACCGGACGCGAAATGTACGCGTCGGATGTCACACTGCCGCGCATGTGGCACGCGCGCGTGTTGCGTTCCCCGCACGCACACGCGCGCATTGTTTCCATTGACAAACGCGCCGCCGAAGCATTGGGCGCGGTGGTGTTGACGTACGACGATGTGCCGCATCTCAAATACAACGAGCGCATCGTCAGCACGCCGCCGTTTCTATACCGCGATAGGACTGTGCTTGCAGACAAAGCGCGTCACGTTGGCGAAGCCGTTGCCGCCGTTGCCGCGCCGACAGAACAACTCGCGGAAAAAGCATTGCGCGCAATCAAAATCGAATGGAAAATTTTGCCGCACTATTTGAATCCCGACGACGCGCAAAATGAAAACGCGGAACCGATTCACGAGACGATTGTGCTCAATGGGCAAGTGCAGCCCATTGAGCACAATGTCGCAGTCACGCGCACGGTGAATGTTGGAAATGTTGATGAGGGATTTGAACGCGCGGATTTTATTTTCGAACGCGAATTTCTCACGAGCCGCATTTATCACGCGCAGATGGAAACAAAAAGTTGTGTGTGTGACCCCGCGCCCGATGGTTCGATTACGGTGTATCCCACAACGCAAAGCATTCACAATGTGCGACAACTGCTCGGCGAAATTTTTTCCATTCCCTTGCACAAGGTCAATGTCAAACGCGTTGCCATCGGCGGCACGTTCGGTTCGTCAATTCAGATGAATTCCATTGTTCCGATTTGTGTCGCGCTCGCGCTCAAAGCGCAACGTCCCGTGAAATTGGTTTCGACGCGCGAAGAAGACATGTACGACCACGTGCGTTATCAAACGAAATTGAAATTGAAAATCGGCGTGACGCGCGAGGGAAAAATTACGGCGGGACACATTCAAGCGTTAGCCGACATTGGCGGACACAACATCCAAGCGTATCCGTTGCTCTCCGTTCTCGCGGGCTGGAGCGCGTCGCTGTACAAATTTCCGCATCTGCGTTTTGAAGGCAAAGCGGTGTACACCAACAAAACACCTTCGTGCGCGATGCAAGGGTTCGGCAATCCGCAAGCGACATTCGCGATGGAATCGTTGATGGACGAAATCGCGCACGAGTTAAAGATTGACCCGATTGATTTCAAATTAAAAAACTATGTCGGACTCGGCGGCACGTTTTGGGGACAGGGTCCTTCCGTGCAATCCATCATTCGCAGCGACGGCGTTCCGCAGTTACTCCGGGACGGAGCAACAAAAATCGGTTGGCGCGCGCGTCCGAAAGCGGGCACACAAACGGGACGCTATCGTCACGGCATCGGCATGGCGCGCGGTTTTCATACGAGTGGCGCGGGCGCGCCGAAACCGGGCGAAGTGATTGATTATTCCGGCGCGTTCGTCAAAGTGAATGAAGATGGTTCGGTGGACGTGATTCACGCGATGATGGACCACGGCGGCGGCACGCTCGAAGCCATTGCAAAAATTGTTGCCGAAGAATTGGGCGTGCCGATAGAACGCGTCGGCATTTCGCCTGCGGATACATTGACGACGGTGTACGATGTTGTCACGCACGCAACGCGCGGTGTGTACGCGGGCGGCGGCGCGGCGCACAAGGCGGCATCAAAAGTCAAACAGCAAGTTTTTGATTACGCGTCGCGCGTTTTGGGATTGCAAGCGGATTCGTTGGTGATTGAACCCGATTACGAATTGATGCAGGGCGTGATTTATTGTCCGAATTTTCCCGAACGCCGCATCACGCTCGGCGCGCTCGCGAAACAATTGCAAATCAATTCGTGGGGCACAATGGCAGCCGTCGAAAGTTTGCGCCAAGTGAATTGTCCGCCCGCGTTCGTCACCTATTTCATTGACGTCACCGTGGATACGGAAACGGGACACGTCACGACGAACCGCGCAGTCATCGGCAGTGACTGCGGCACGCTCCTCAATCCCGACATGGCAATCGGGCAACTCGAAGGCGGCTTGTCGAAGGGGATGGGTTACGCGCTCATCGAAGACAATCAATGGGACGCGCAAACGGGACAACTCGCCTCGAAAGGTTTTTGGATTGACGGCAAAACGCCCGCCATCAGCGAAGCGCCGATGAACGCCAACATCGTCACACATTTTTCCGACACGTACGAACCGAGCGGTCCGTTCGGCGCAAAAGGCATCGGCGAAGCGGCGACGAATCCGTGCGCGGCAGCATACGCGAACGCGTTATACAACGCCTTGAGAATTCGCTTTACCGAATTGCCGATAACGGCGGAAAAGATTTTGAGAGAGGTGAGGGAAAGGGAACTTGAGGAAAATAGGGGAAGTGGTGGCGGTGGTGCAGGCGACGGAGTAAAACATCTCGAGGACAAAACAATATGAAAACACTAATGCTCAAACGCTTCATTATCGTCACAATCTGTATCACACTTCTGACCTTGAGAATATTGTTGCCCAATGCTGGCGTGGACATCACCACAGTATTGCTCGTTCTTATTGCTGCGGTCGCACTATTCTTGCCAGATTTCAGATTACTATCGCCGTACATTAAGAGAGTTAAAATTGGTGACTTTGCTGAAGTAGAGCTCAAAGAGAAAATCGAAAAGCTCGATGCTGAGGTCAAAAAAGCAGAAGACGCGGCGAGTGCTAATAAGGGACCAAAGACAAAAAACTCTGATAATATCTCTCCTGACATTGAAAAGATTCTCGAGGAATCAAGTAAAGACCCAAGGGCAGCACTACTTCTTTTGTCATCGAAATTGGAGCAACAGCTAGGAAGAAAACTTGAACAAGCAGGAATTGACACTGGGCGCGATTATTCAATCACAAGACTCGTTAATAGAGGCGTTGAGGCAAACGTATTTCCAAAGGAGTTCGGTGCAGCATTTCGCGACTTTGCGAGTGTAAGGAATCAAGTTGCTCATGGAAAAGCTTTTGATGTTGATGACTCATATATTCTTTCTTTGATTTCTTTAGGAACTGAGCTTCTGAAAGCAATATCCTGAATTGGTAAGAACATGAACCCACGCGTCATTTTCGTATTGCCAAATCCCGATTGCACAGTCACCTTAAAGTTCACGAACGGTGAGGTGCGTGTGTTTGATGTCAAGCCATATCTGGACAAGGGCATCTTTCAAGAATTGCAAGATGTACACGAGTTCAACTCTGTGAAAACATTTCTCGGCAGCATCCAATGGCAAGGCGGGCAAGATTTTTGTCCTGATACGTTGTATGAAGAAGGTGTTCCAATTGAAACGCGTGATTTGAAAACAATCATGGATGAAGCAGGGGCTGAAGCTGAGAGGAATGGATTGACCGAAGAAATTCTCGCCGCGATTCTTGCAGAAGAATAAAGGAAGGTGAATCAACTGACAGTTTTGAATTTTCGCGCGTAATCGCGCGCACACACGCAAATCCTCGCAGCCCAGCGCCATCAACGCACAACTGCGAATCATACCAACCAACTCATCAGCACTGGTACAACTTTACTCAAGGAGACACATAACATGGCAACCAGTTTGCTCAAACGCGGTGAAAATGCGATTGTCCTTTTCACGTACGGAAAATATTTCCGCAAAAAACAAGACGGCTCCGGTTCCACCGGGAACTGGGTCATTGACGAAAAACGCAATTGCGACAAAGTGGTCATTTACAATCGCACGCAGCAAGGCAATCAAGTGTACGTCGCCAAACGCGCGGGCATCACGCCCAGCAAAGAAAGCGGACGTTTTGTAATTCAACTGGACAACATCCAATACTTTGGCAGCACCTATTTCAATTGGCTCCAATTTTCGGGCAGCCGCAATCCCGTACGCTACTTGTACGTGCCGAGCCAACCGCGCGGCAGACGACGCGGCAACGATGACAGCGGAGTCAATCTCGAACTGCTTGCGTCTGCCGAATAAATTTTTCATACATGCACACGCTCGTCCTCAATCTTCGTAACGGTGCAATTCTCGCCACCCTCGCCGCGACTCCGATTCTTGTCGGCGTGATGTGGGACCTTCTGTGGGGACACTCGCGCGGCGTTTCTTTGGGAACCTACACCGCGCTCTTGCTCGCATGGTTCGCCGCGACAGCAGTGGTCGCGGCTGCGTCGTTCAACGCGCTGCGCGATGAAAAAAAACTCGATTGGTTTTACCCCTGCTCACAATGTGGCAGCGGCGTTGCCGTTTTTTCGCGCCGCTGTCTGCGCTGCAAGACAAAATTCACTCTCCCCCCTGAAGCGAACGCGTTTCGCAACGCGTTGCTGCTCGGCGTCGCCGTCTTTTACGCAACCTTCACCCTCGGCGCGTTCCTGCTCAATCGTCCAATCTAAAATCTGTCATCTATCATCTGTTACCTGTCATCTGTCATCTGTCATCTGTCATCTGTCATGCTCCCGACCAACACCCACATCCTCTTTCCCGAATTTGAATATCACGCGCCGACGACGATTTACGAAGCGACAGAATTGCTCGCGCAGTACGGCGATGACGCGCGCATCATGGCAGGCGGCACCGATTTGCTCGTGCAAATGAAAATGGAACGCCGTGAACCCTCGCACATCATCTCACTCCAACGCATCCACGCGCTTCACGCCATTTCGCAGAACGGCGACATTGCGATTGGCGCTGCAACATCCATTCGCGCGCTGTTTCAACACCTCTCTAACCTTCCACCTTCCACCTTCCGCTTGACCGCGCTTGCCGAAGCTTGCAATTGGTTCAGCACCGTCCAAATCATGTACATGGCAACACTCGGCGGCAATTTGTGCAACGCGTCGCCAGCCGCCGATACCGCGCCGTGTTTGTTGGTGTACGATGCGAGCGTGACGTTAAAGTCGAAAACGAACGAACGTGTCGTGCCGCTCACCGATTTTTTTCTCGCGCCCGGCAAAACCGTTTTGCGCGCGGAGGAATTGCTCACGCACATTCAAATCCCGCGCCCCGCGCCCAACACCGGCAGCGGGTTCATCAAAATCTCGCGCGTCGCCGCCGACATTTCCCAGGTGTGCGCGGCAGTGAAAATTGTGCGCGAAGGCAATGTGGTGCGCGACGCGCGCATTGCGCTCGGTTCCGTCGCGCCGACTCCGTTTCGCGCCGTGAACGCCAAAACCGCGCTCGTCGGCGAAACCTTCACGCCGGAACTTGCTGAGCGTATTGGAAAAATCGCGGCGCAAGAAATTCAACCGATTGACGACGTGCGCGCCACGCGCGAATATCGTCAACGCGTTGCGGCAGTGATTGTGCGCGACGCGCTGTTGAAAGCGTGGGAGAGGAGTCTGAGTTGAGCAAGCGACAAACCATTCGTCTCACATTGAACGGTGAGCCGCGCGAGTGGAGCGTGTATCCCAATGAACTCGTACTCAATGTTTTGCGCGAGCAAGAATTTTTGACGGGAACAAAATACGGCTGCGGTATCGGCGAATGCGGCGCGTGTACCATTCATATCAACGGCGAACCCATTCTGTCCTGTCTCACCCTTGCGATTGCTTGCGAAGGAAAAAATATCCGCACGATTGAAGGGCTCGCGCGCGACGGCGAACTCGACGCCGTGCAAACGGCGTTTCTCGACCACAGCGCGTTCCAATGCGGTTTCTGCACGCCGGACATGATTTTGATGACCCGCGCGCTCTTGAACGAAATTCCCAATCCCACCGAAGAGCAAGTGCGCGACTATTTGCGCGGCAACTTGTGTCGCTGTACGGGCTACGCGAGCATCGTGCGCGCGGCGCTCGACGCATCCGTGCTGAACGCCCGGCGCGGCGTTCCATCCGTAGAGGAATAACATGCGCGATTTTGATTTGCTCCAACCCAAGAATCTTTCGGACGCCCTCGACGCGCTCGCGCAAAACAATTCTGCGATTCGTCCCCTCGCGGGCGGCACAGACATGCTCGTGGACATTCGCGCGAAACGCGCTGCACCCGATGTGTTGGTGTCGCTACAAAATGTCTCGGAATTGCGCGGCATCACGCGCGAAAACGGCGCGCTCAAAATCGGCGCGGCGACGACGATTGCCGAATTTCTCAAGCATCCCGAACTCGCAAAACATGACGCACTGCGTCAAGCCGCGTACGTCTTCGCCAATCCGATGATTCGCAACACCGCGACGATTGGCGGCAACATTGGCAGCGCGTCCCCCGCCGCCGACATGCTTCCGCCGCTTCTCGCGTTCGACGCACAAATTGAACTCGTCAGCCAAAACGAAACGCGCCTCATGCCGCTGTCGGAATTTTTTCTCGCCCCGCGCAAAACAGCGCGACACGCCAATGAACTTGTCGCGCGTATTCATCTCCCGATACCCGGTGATGCGTCCTTCGTCGTCCGTCCTTCGTCGTCCGTCGCCAGTGCCTTTTACAAACTCGGTCTCCGCCAAGCCGACGCGATTTCGATTGTCAGCGTCGCAGTGTGGTTACAGCGCGACGGCGAAAAAATCCGCGATGTGCGAATTGCATTGGGCGCAGTTGCCCCGCGTCCGATGCGCGCAATACGCGCGCAAGAAATTTTGCGCGGAGAAATTTTCAACGAAACGAACCTTAAAGAATCCGCGCGCATCGCGTCGGAAGAATGTTCGCCGATTGATGATTTGCGCGCGCGTGCGAACTATCGGGGTCGGATGATTGCGGTGTATGTACGCCGCATGTTGGAACAAGCATGGAGCAAAACACAATGAGCGAACTCCGCACCGAAATCGAAATCAACGCAACACCCGAACGCGTCTGGCAAATTCTCACTGACACGGAAAAATTTCCAGAGTGGAATCGTTTATTCATCGGCTCAAAGGAAATCTCGTCGTCGGTGAAACCCTCGAGGTTTTTCTCGGCGAACCGCCAAACAAAGGCATGACCTTTCGCCCAAAAGTTTTGGAGGCTACGCCGAACCGAACATTTCGTTGGCTCGGACATTTATTCATCAACGGCATTTTCGACGGCGAACACATTTTTGAAATCGAACCATTGGGCGAAAATCGCGTTCGATTTATCCACCGCGAGAAATTTGGCGGCATCCTCGTCCCTGTTTTCAATTTCGACAGTACCCGGCGCGGATTTGAAGCGATGAATCGCGCATTGAAAGAACGCGCAGAGAAGAAATGACATGGAACCGAAACTCGTCAAACTGAATGTCAACGGACGCGCGCACCACACCGCGCTTACGCCCAACACAACACTGTTGTACGCACTCCGCGATTTGGGTTACACCGATGTCAAAAGTGGTTGCGAAAAAGGCGACTGCGGCGCGTGCGGCGTGATGGTTGATGGAACAATTATCAATTCCTGTTTGCTGCTCGCGTGGCTCGCGGAAGGTAGAGAAATTATCACCGTCGCGGGATTGGGCACGGCAGAAAATCCGCATCCGTTACAAAAAGCATTCGTAGATTTCGGCGCAGCACAGTGCGGCTATTGCATTCCGGGCATGATTCTTTCTGCAAAAGCGCTGCTCGACGAACACCCGCAGCCGACGGATGAACAGATACGCGAAGCATTGTCAGGCAACTTGTGTCGGTGTACGGGGTACGTCCGAATTTTTGAAGCGATTCAGAATGTCGCGCGCGGGTTAACCTCACCCCAACCCTCTCGTTCTCAAGGAGAGGGAGCAAGTGTGCCGCATCATGACCAAGGAGCGGCAGCAACTGTTCCTCATCCTGACCAAGGAGAGGGCGCAACTGTTCCTCATCATAACCAAGGAGAGGCAGCAAGTGTGCCTCATCATGACCAAGGGGCGGGAGTCAAAATCCCCCTCCTTGATAAGGAGGGGTTAGGGGAGGTCTCCCAATGATTCAACTCGACCAACCCAACATCGCGAATCTCCCCGAACTGCGCCATATCGGAAAACCACTGCCGCGCATTGACGCGATGGGCAAAGTGACGGGGGCGACAAAATACGCGGGCGATTTCGTGATGCCAAATATGCTCCATGCCAAAGTTTTGCGCGCGAAATTTCCGTCCGCGAAAATTTTGCGCGTGGATGTTTCAAAGGCGCGCGCGTTGAGTGGCGTTGTCGCGGTCTTGACCGCCGACGATTTGCCCGGCGCACAAATGGCAACGGATATTCCCGGCGTGACAGGAACGGCGAAACGCGCGGGCACCGACGCGCCGATTCTGGCAAGTGACCGCGTGCGTTTTCTCGGCGAAGCGATTGCAATTGTGGCGGCGGAAACGTTGGACATTGCCGAAAAAGCGTTGGACTTGATTGATGTCGAGTATGAACCGTTTCCCGCCGTGTTCACACCCGAAGACGCGATGAAAGACGGCGCGCCGATTGTCACCGAGCCCGACAACATTGTCGCGCGTTGGCGTATCGTCAAAGGCGACGCGGACGCGGCGATGCGCGATGCGGATGTGATTGTCGAGCGCGCGTACAAGACACAATTCATTGACCACGCGTATTTGGAGCCGGAAGCGGGTCTTGCGTGGGTGGACGAAAATGGTGTACTCACAATTCGTGTGTCAACGCAAGTCGTCGAACATTTTCGCAACATCGCGAACGCGTTGCAACTTCCGCAAAATAAAGTGCATGTGATGGGAGCGATGGTGGGCGGCGGATTCGGCGGCAAAGAAGACATCACCGTCGAATTGTTCATCGGACTCGCGGCAATGAAAACGCGGCGCCCCGTGAAAATGATTTATTCGCGCGAAGAATCCATTCTCGCGCACTGCAAACGGCATCCCTTCACCATCACACACAAAACGGGCGTCACGCGTAGTGGACGCATTCTCGCGGCGCAGGTGAACATCATGGCGGATTCCGGCGCGTACGTGTATCTTTCGCCTTATGTTTTGTTGTACGCGTCAACGGCGGCGGTCGGTCCGTACAAAATCAACAACGTCACCGTCAACGCGTTCGCCGTCGCGACAAACAACACGTTCACCTCCGCGTTTCGCGGATTCGGCGCGGCGCAAGCGTGCGTGGCGTACGAGCAGCAGATGGACGAAATCGCGCGCGAACTCAATATGGACGCGCGCGAATTGCGGCGCATCAATTACGCGCAAGCAGGCGATTCAACGCCGAACGGACAAAAATTTCGCGGCGCGGTGTGGCTGCAAGAGACCGCGCGGCGCGCGTGGGACGCGTTGGGACAAGAAACAAAATCGGATGCGCCACATATCAAAATCGGACGCGGCATCGCGTCGTACATGCAAAGTTACGGGCGCATCACTTGGTTTCACGACACGTCCCAAGCATGGGTGGGATTGGAGATGGACGGCAGCGCGGTGATTCGCTGCGGCGTTCCCGACATTGGCGGCGGACAAATGAACACGCTCGCACAAATTACGGCGGAAGTGTTGGGCGTGCCAATGGAAAAAATTGTGGTGTACGGGACCGATTCCGCCTTGACGCCGCTCGCGGGAACGACAACGGCGACGCGGCAAATGTACATGTCGGGCAACGCGACGTATCAAGCTGCAATGGCAGTACGCAAAACATTGGGAGACCGCGCCTCGCAATATCTTGAATGCGAACCCGACGAAGTTGATTTTGCGGACAGCACCGTGTTTGTAAAAAATGACCCATCGCAAAACATTTCGCTCACGACATTGATTGCGATGTGCGCGGCGGAAGGATTGCCGCGTGCGAATCTTTCGCTCTTTAAAGCGCCGTTCACCGACAAACTCGACCCCGAAACCGGACAGGGCGATTTGTTTCCCGATTACACATTCGGCGCGCACGCGGTTGAAGTTGCGGTGGATATGGAAACGGGCGAGGTGCGCGTCTTGAAAAGTGTCGGCTGTCACGACATCGGACGCGCAATCAATTCCGCCGCGGTCGCGGGACAAATTGAAGGCGGCGCGGCGATGGGCTTGGGTTACGCGTTGATGGAACATGTGCAAATCGTCAACGGCGTCACGCTCACGCCCTCGTTCGCCGAATATCTCTTGCCAACCGCGAGTGACATTCCCGAAACAAAATCCATTATTCTGGAATCCGGGACCGGACTGGGACCCTTTGGCGCAAAAGGCATCGGCGAACCATCCTTCACACCTGTCGCGCCCGCGATTGCAAACGCGGTTGCGAATGCAATCGGCGCGCGCGTTTACGAATTGCCGTTGACGCCGGAACGCGTGTTGGAGGCGATTGATAAAAGACAACGCGAATAAAAAAAGCCCGCCTTCGCGAGCTTGTACTTTTGTCGTTCGTCATCCGTCTTTCGTCCAAATTACCCCAGCGCTTCCCACCCCGCTTCTTCCACCGCCGAAAAAATATCCGTCTGTGAAATCATCCCCACCATCACCCCGTCGCTGTCCAGTACGGGCAAATGACGAATGTTCAACGCGTGCATTCGTTCGGCGCATTGTTGCAATGTCCAATCGGATTGCGCGGTATGCACGGGCGTCGTCATAATTTCCGCAACGGTGGTTTGTGACGGGTCACGTCCGGCCGCCACAATTTTGTCGCGAATATCGGTCGTCGTCACAATTCCATACGAAACTTTGCCCGGTTCCGAACAATCCACCACCAAACTGTGAATGCCGCGCCGCTTCATCAACGTCAGCGCTTGCGTCACGGGTGTGGAATCATCAATTATAATAATCGGGCGCGCCATCCAATCACGGACAATGTAACTCATAAGACAACTCTCCTTTGAGAGAATTTGAATTCTTTGCTTTATAACGCACTGCGTCATACAGCATCATACCACTTGCGAAACGAACATGTCAAACGAACCTTTCGATATTCTCATTACCAACGGACTCGTCGTCGCCGACGGCAAAATCACGCGCGCCGACATCGGCATACGCGGCGAGAAAATTGTTGAAATACTGACGGACGACAATCCGTCCGCCGTTCCCTATTCCCCATCCCCCGCCCCCCGCGTCCTCAACGCCGCCGACAAATACATCTTTCCCGGCATCATTGACGCGCATGTCCATCCGATTTATCTCGACGACAAATACGATACATCCGTCAGCGCCGCGTTTGGGGGTGTGACCACGCTGATTCATTACGCGTACGTCAAACCGAACGAAAAAATCCTTCCCACGCTCGAAACATTTCGCGATGACGGATTGGCAAATTCGCTTTTGGATTTTGGGATGCACGCCGGTCTCTTTGACGTTGAGCAGCAGATTCAAGATGTTGGTTCCGCGTTTGCAATGGGCGTCACCACATTCAAAGTGTTCATGACGTATGCGAAATTGAAATGGATGACGGACGATTATTGGCTCACCGCGTTGATGGATGTGGTCGGGCAGCAGCGCGGGCTGGTGCATGTGCATTGCGAAAATGGTCTCGCCACCGATTATTTAGAAGACAAATACAATCGCGCGGAACTCGATTCCAAAAAAATGTTCACCGCGATGCGCCCCGCGCTGCTCGAAGCCGAAGCGACAAACCGCGCCATTTCCATCGCCCAAGTGACGAACTGCGCGGTGTATATTGTTCACAACAGCGCGGCGGAAAATCTCGAACCGCTGCGCCGCGCCAAACAAAACGGTTGGCGCGTCATCGGTGAAACCTGTCCGCACTATCTTGCGCTCACCGATGAAACAACGCAAACGCTCGGCGCGCTCGCCAAAATCGGTCCGCCGCTTCGCACCGTGCGCGACAATGAAGCAATGTGGCAAGGATTGCGCGAAGGAACGATAACAACCATTGGCAGTGACCACGCGCCCAAAGAAAAGTTGCCCGACTTTTTTGAATCGCAGTACGGCGCGCCGCACATCGAAACGATGCTGCCCGTCTGCTATGACCTCGCGGTGAATCACGGCAAATTGGGTTTGGGCAAGCACGAGGCATTGCCCCAACTCATCGCAGCGATGAGCGAAACGCCCGCGAAAACATTTGGACTCTATCCGCGAAAGGGCGCACTCCGCGTCGGCTCGGACGCAGACCTTGTCATTTTTGACCCGCACAAAACGTGGACGATTTCCAATACGAATCAACATTCGAACGCGGGATTCACGTTATACGAAGGACGCACCGTCACGGGCGCAGTCGAATTGACGATGCAGCGCGGGCGCGTGATTGTTGAACATGGAGCACTACGCGCGGAAAAAGGCGGCGCGCGTTTCCTTGCGACAAACACCGCGCATTTGTACGAATGATTTTCGTAGGGGCGCAACATGTTGCGCCCCTACATTTTATTCATGGTTAATCTTTTGAACGCGATTGATGCCAACCGTCTCGCGCGCCACATTGAGCAGTTGTCGGAAATCGGACGCACCGCGCAAGGCGGTGTGACGCGGCTCGCATTCACGCGTGAGGACATGGCGGGGCGCAAGCTGTTGTGCGCGTGGATGAACGAAGCGGGGTTGGAAATTTATCGCGACGCGGTTGGAAATCTCATCGGCACGCTGCGCGGGCGCGACGAGAACGCGCCCATTCTGGCATGCGGCTCGCACATTGATTCCGTCGTCAACGCGGGGAAATATGACGGCATCGTCGGGATGCTTGCGGCGGTGGAATGTGCGCGCGTTTTGAAACAGTATGGAAGATTGAATAGCACACTCAACGTCATCAATTTTGTAATGGAAGAATCGTCGCGCTTTGGCGCGGGGTACGGTTTCGGCAGCCGCGTCATGGCGGGGTTCGAAATTTCCAAACAAGAATTGTTTGCGCGAGACCGTTCCAAAGTTTTGCAAGCGCGCGCGCTTCAAGAATTGAAAGGTTGGGAAACAGACAGCAAAATCGCGACGGAACGCACTGCGCTGCGCGAGTCAGAAAAAGACATAATCGCGTCGCGTTTCGACTGGTCACGCATGCGCGCGTTTGTGGAATTGCACATCGAGCAAGGACCCGTTCTCGAACGCGCGCAAAAACAAATCGGCATCGTCACCGCCGTCGCCGCGCCGACGCGTTTGCATCTGATTCTCACGGGCGAACAAAATCATTCGGGTACGACGCCGATGAACATGCGTCGCGACGCGCTCGCGTGCGCGGCAGAGATGATTCTCGCGGTTGAAAAGATTGCGAATGAATTTTCCGCGCGTCATGTCGTTGCCACCGTCGGCGTGATTCAAAATGAACCGAACGTGATGAATGTGATTCCCGGACGCGTCGAGTTGCGCGTGGACATTCGCAGCGCGAACGGCGAAGCGAAACGCGCGTGTGTACACACAACGCAAAAAACAATACGCGCCATCGCAACACAACGCGCCATCGGACTCGAAATCCATACGCTCGCCGACGAAACACCTGTCTCATTCTCAAGCGCTGTAGTGAATGCAATCGAACGCGTTTGCATCGCGCAAAACATGGACGCGCTGAAAATGCCCAGCGGCGCGGGACACGATGCCGCGCACATTGCGCGCGTCGCGCCGACGGGCATGATTTTCATTCCCAGTCGCGGCGGCATTAGCCATGACCCGCGCGAATTTTCCACCATCGAAGAAATCACGCGCGGCGCGCAAGTGTTGTTGGGAACGTTGTTGGAATTGGACAACTGAATCGTCATAGCGAGCGTTTCGCTGATTTCAGCGAGCGAGATATCTCACTCTGTTCGATATGACAAAGACGCGCGATTGAATACAATCATCGCGTTTCACATTTCATCCACACTTTGTCCGCAGCAAGGAGTCATCATGCGAATTCTTTCCCGCGCCGATGTGCAACAAGCGATTACGATGCGCGAATCCATTGAGGTGATGAAAGATGCGTTCACGCGTCTTTCCAACAACCAAGCCAATGTTCCACTCCGTTCGCAGTTGCCCATTCCCGCCTACAACGGCGTCGCGTTGTTCATGCCCGCATACGTGCATGGCACCGAGGCGCTCGCGATTAAAATCGTGAACGTCTACAACGACAATCCCAAAAATGGGCTGCCGCTGATTCATGCAGTTGTCGTCGTGTTGGAGGCAACGACGGGGCGCGCGCTGGCATTGTTGGAAGGTGGTTCTGTCACGGCGCTGCGCACGGGCGCGGGCTGCGGCGCGGCAACCGATTTTCTCGCGCGGCGCGATGCGCGCGTCGGTTTGGTTTTTGGCGCGGGCGTTCAGGCGCGGGCACAATTGCGCGCGATGTGCGCGGTGCGTTCCCTCGAACGCGTGTATGTGTACGATGCCGTACCGGGCAAAGCGCAAGAGATGGTGAATGACTTGCGCGGCAATCCGGAATTGCCGTCCGATTTGCGCGCCGCGGACGATGTGGCGAGCGCGGTGCGTCAAGCCGATATTATTTCGTGCGCGACGACTTCGAAAACACCCTTGTTCGACGGCAAAGACGTGCAAGCGGGCGCGCATGTGAATGCCATTGGCTCATTCACTCACGACGCGCGCGAGACAGACACGAACTTTATCAAACGCTGTAACAAAATTGTGGTGGACGCGTACAGCGGCGCGCTGGCGGAAGCGGGCGATTTGTTGATTCCGATGGAGGAGGGCGTCATTTCCGAATCGAGCATTTTCGCGGAACTTGGCGAAATCAGCGGCGGGAAAAAAGAGGGGCGCACGCGCGCGGATGAAATTACGTTTTTCAAATCTGTCGGCAACGCGGTGCAGGACGCGGCAATCGCGCAAGCCATTCTGCAACGCGCGCAAGAGATGAATCTCGGCACGAACGTCGAACTTTAGCGAATGAATTCATCTGCCGGCTCTACAATCGAAAATCGAAATTCAAAAATCGAAAATTCCTATCGCGGCTACGCGTTCATTCTCGGCGCGGCGACGATGTGGGGGACGATTGGAATTTTCTTTACGCTTCTCCATTTCACGTACGGCATGTCCGCCATCACCATCGGTTTTTTGCGCGCGGGTTTCGCCGCGTTGGGCTTGGTCATCGGTCTCGCCATTTGGAAACGCGACGCGCTGAAATTGTCGCGCGAACTCGTCATCCTTTACGCGCTGTTTGGATTGTTCGGCGTTGCATTTTTTTACGTGTTGAATACGCAAGCGGTGATTCTCACGAACGTTCCCACCGCGTCCGTGTTGTTGTACACCGCGCCGGTCTTTGTCACTCTCGTCGCGTGGCGCTTGTGGCGCGAGCCATTGACCCGGCGAAAAATTTTTGCGGTGCTTGCGGCGTTCATCGGCTGCGCGTTGGTGGCGCGCGCGTATGACCCGAACGCGCTGCAATTGAACGGCATCGGCGTTTTGGTCGCGGCGTCGGCGGGTTTGATGTACGCGCTCTTTACCATTTTTTCGAAATATCTTGCAACGCGCGCGTCGCCGTGGACAACGGTCACATACTCGCTCGTGTTTGGGACGTTGTTTTTATTGCCGCTGCAATTTTTGGAAATTCCCGGAATGGGCGCGCCGGGGTACGACGTGCTGCTGCGCGAGCCGTTCGCGTGGCTGGCGATATTGGGATTGTGTTTGGGTCCAACGCTCGGTTCGTACGCGTTGTTTAATTTGGGATTGAAAACGGCGCCGGCGAGCGTGGCAAGTGTGATTGCGACGATTGAGCCAATCGTCGCGGGGATTGCGGGGTTTGTGATTTTTGGACAAGCGTTGGAGTCGCTGCAAATTTTCGGCGCGGCGATTATTATTTTCGCCGCGCTCATGTTGACGTTGCCGCGCGCGCCGAGTGCGGAGCAAGAAGCGATTGTACGAATTGACGGCTAGCCGCGTCGCAGTACGAGAAAAAGGACGACGACGGCGACGATTCCGAATTCGAGAATGGTGTGCCAGCGCAATTTTCCAAAAAGATATTGCTGCGCGAATCCGGTGAGGATATAGAACGTGAGCAGCAGCACGACCGCGCCGAAAAATGGATTCACGTTCCAATAGTTCAACGCCCAAATCGCTTCGCCCAAACCGAGTCCGATTGCCGCCGCGTAAAGCCATGTGCGGCGCACATCCGATTCACTCGCGCGCAACAATTCGAGCGCGAGCAGCGCGGTCATGAGTCCAATCACTGACGAAGAAAGAATGCTGCGAAGTTTGAAAGAATAAATGGCTTGGTAAAAACCGAGCGCGGCGAGATAGACCGCGAGATTCAAGCCCAAGCGCGAAAACGCATACGCGGGGTCTTGCAAATCTATCGTGAGATATTCGCCCAACACCACAAGCGCGAGCAGCACACCCGAAGCAGCAATCGCCACAAATGAGATTTGCGCGGAATCACGCAAAAGGGGAAGCGTCAGCGCCGTTCCCGCGACGACGACGCAAGGCAGAATCCACAAAATCGCGGTGTAGGGGGTTTCCGAGAGATGCACACGCGGATGCGCGCGCATAATGGATTCTACACCGGCGGCAGTCATCACGCTCAAGAGAATCGCAAAGAGCCACGGACCTGAAAAAACGAGCGAGGCGTCCGAGCCGAGAAACCCGAATTCAAATTTTCGTTCGGGCAGCACGAGCAAAAGCGAAAGCGTCAGACCCAAAACATTCATGCCCACCAGCAAACTCAACTGCTCCAACGGCAAACGGCGGCTGATACGTTGTTCGGAAGAAAGCATGTGGGTAATATACAATAAAGTGCAAGTTAGAGTAAATCGTCAAACGTGAATCGTCAAACGTGAAACGTGAAATGGCAACGCGCGATTTGACGTTTGACGCACAACATTGCCACATTGCTTATTCTCATTTTTTCACTCGTCGGTATTTTCGTCGGCGTTCTCCTCAATCGCGCGGCGGACAATTTGCCCCCCCCCGCACGGCGTTCGTTTCTGGAAACGCCGCGCTGTCCGTACTGCAATTCGCCGCGCCCACCCGGCGAACAATTCGGCATTGTGAGTTTTGCGCTGCGCCGCGACAAATGTCATCAATGCAGTGCGCCGCTGAAATTGCGCGCGCCGCTGGTGGAGCTTGGAACGGGCGCGTTGTTTGGATTTCTCGCGTCGCGTTTTGAATTTGGAATGTATTTGCTCGCGCTTGCTTTTTTCACCGCGATTTTGATTTTGATTGCCGTGATTGATTTGGAACACAAATTGATTTTGAATACGGTTTCGCTGCCCGCGACGATTGCCGCGCTCATCGCGAGTCCGGTGGTTCTCGCTTCGCCGAACGGGGCATTGAATCAGCTCAATTGGAACTTGATAATTTTGTCCGCGCTCGGCGCGGCAGTCGGATATGCCATCACGTTTGGAATTTATTGGCTCGGTGTTTTGTTTTTGCAAATTGTGAATCGGAATCGCGCAACAAAAATTGATACTGTCGCGTTCGGTATGGGCGATGTAAAATTGGCGGGCTTGCTCGGCGCGCTGGTAGGATTTCCAACCATCATTTCCGTTTTGGTTTGGACGATTTTGCTCGGCGGAGTCGGCGGAGCATTGATAATTGTCTTTCAGTATGTACGACGTGGTAGTTTTGCACGGGACACGGTAATGCCGTACGCGCTATATCTCATTCTCGCGGGCTGGGCGTACATGGTGTTTCGCTTTTAACGTAAGCACTCACAGAACAAAAGCACAAACATTCGCGCCCATTCATCACCACTTGTGATAAAATGTCACTCGAATATATGTTCTAGAAAAAACAAAAATGACTCTTGCTACGGAATCCCCCCAAACAAAAACGTTTTGCGTAAATCATCCGCAAACCGAAACGTATCTGAAATGCAACAAGTGCGGCAAGCCCGTGTGCATGAAATGTGTGCAGCGCACGCCTGTCGGTTATCGCTGCAATGAATGCCTCGGTTTGCAGCGCGCGGGGTATTACAACGCGACGACTTTCGATTATATTCTCGCGTCAATCATCGCCGTTGTTCTCGGCGCGATTGGCGGCTTTTTTATTTCGCTCATCGGTTTTTGGCTCGTCGCGATTTTTGTCGGACCGATTGCGGGCGGAATTATTTCCGAAGCGATTCGCCGCGTGATTTCAAAACGGCGCGGGCGGTATCTCGCGCTCGTTGCCACAACTGCGCTTGTCGTCGGCGCCATCATCGTCTTGCTCGCGCCTGCGATTCCACTTGTTCTCGCGGGACGCCCTCAGCTTCTCGCGCGCGTTTTTCTCAACATCGGCTTTTGGATTTTTCTCGCGCTCGCGGCGAGTACCGTGTATGCGCGCTTACGAGCATAACCGACAGACGACGAATAACGAACTCTTTGTTCGTCGTCCGTCGTTCGTCATTCGTCCCGCTTTATGTTAGCCGAAATCACCATCACCAATCTCGCCATCATTGACGAAATAAATTTGAAATTCGCGCCGGGCTTTAACGTTCTCACGGGCGAAACGGGCGCGGGCAAATCCATCATTCTCGACGCGCTCGGGCTTTTGCTCGGCGGACGCGCGCAGAGCGAATTGATTCGCGCGGGCGCGGACGAAACGCGCGTCGAGGGAATTTTTTTGCTCGAACCGGTGGCGCGCGAAATGTTGGCGAATGTGTTGGAAGAAAACGGCATTGCCCTCGAGGACGATACATTGATACTCGCGCGCGAACTGCATCGCGCGGGACGCGCAACGGGACGCGTGAACGGACGCGCCGTGACGGGCGCGGTGCTGCAACAAATCGGCGACAGACTCGTTGACATTCACGGACAGAGCGAACATCTTTCGCTGCTGCGTCCCAAAGAACACATTGACCTTTTGGACCGCTACGGCAATTTGTGGGAACAACGCGCGGAGGTGACGAAACAAATTCGGCAACTTCGCAAAGTGCGTCAAGAACTGCGCGATTTGCAAAAAGATGCGCGCGAGACGGCGCGCAAGATTGACCGCTTGCAATTCGTCCTCCAAGAAATCAACGACGCGAAATTAAAAGTGGGCGAAGAAGAAGAATTGAAAAGTGAACGCGCTTTGCTCGCGCACGCGGAAACGCGCGCGACGCTGGCGGACGACGCGTATCACGCGCTGTACGGCGGCGGAGATGATGAAAAGGGCGCGCTCGATTTATTGAATCAAGCATTGCAAGCCGTGCGCGGGCTGCAAAAATACGACCCCGAAATTCAAGCGACGCTCGAACAAGCCGAAGGCGCGGGCGCGTTAATGGACGACCTCGCGCGCACACTGCGCGGGTATCGCGACAGCATCGAATTTAATCCGAAACGCCTCGAACAAATCGAAGACCGCCTTGACCTTGTCTTTCGTCTGAAACGCAAGTACGGTGACACGATTGAACAAGTGTTGGAATTTGGCAAAACGTCTCAAGAAGAATTAAACAGTGTTACGAACGCAGAGGAGCGCATCAAAGAGCTCAAGGAACTGGAAGGAAATTTGGTGCGCGAGGCAGGCGCGCTCGCGGAAAAACTCTCGCACGCGCGATACGCGGCTTCGGAAAAATTGTCGCGCGAAATTGAAACCGAGTTGCAAGACTTGGGAATGCAAAAAGCCAAATTCGGCGTCGCGCTCAATCGCATCGAGGACGCGCACGGTCTTGTCGTGGGCGACAAACGTTTTTCGTTCGAGTCGAGCGGCATTGATAAAGTGGAATTTCTCGTTTCGCCGAATCCCGGCGAGCCGTTGAAACCCTTGGCGAAAATCGCGTCGGGCGGTGAAACGTCGCGCATGATGCTTGCGCTCAAAGCCGTACTCGGCGCGGCAGACCGCACACCGACTTTAATTTTTGACGAAATTGACCAGGGCATCGGCGGACGCGTCGGCGGTGTTGTGGGCAAAAAGTTGTGGGGCCTGACATGTTCACAAAACGGAACGGGTCACAACTCCCACCAAGTTCTCTGCATCACGCACTTGCCGCAAATCGCATCGTACGGCGACGCGCATTTTCACATTCGCAAAGCTATCATTGATGACCGCACGATTACGCAAGCGGAAATTTTGCAAGACGAGCAACGCGTACAAGAACTCGCGGGCATGTTGGGCGCGGTCACGGACATCAATCGCGCGAGCGCGAAAGAGATGTTGACCGAGGTGGAGAAAGACAAGCGCGTAGCACGTCAAACGTGAAACGTCAAACGTAGGGGCAACGCCTTGTGCGCGCCCTACCTATGGAATGTCAGAGGTAAAAGTGAAAGAGCGAATTCAAGTCAATCCCAATATCCATTTTGGGAAACCGTGCGTCGCAGGAACACGCATCACAGTACAAAACGTACTGGAATTGGTCAAAGAAGGAATTGCATTTGAAAAAATCATCACGGACTATTATCCTGATTTAGAGAACGAGGACATACGCGCGTGTGTTGAGTATGCGATGCAAGTGATGGCAGCAGAGGACATACACATCGCGGCGGTTCCTGCATGAAATTTTTGCTTGACCACGATGTTTGGGCGGCAACGGCGCGCTTTCTGCGCGAGCTCGGACACGATGTAATTGTCGTAAGCGCGATTGGTTTGGCGCAGGCAGACGATTCAGATTTGCTCAAAACAGCACACGAGCGAAATCGTATTTTTGTTACGCGTGACAGGGACTTTGGCAATTTGGTTTTTGCGAAGGATATTGACGCGGGCATTATTTACTTGCGTATCTTGCCCTCTACGCAAAATTCAGTCCACGCTGAACTCGCTCGAATGTTAAAAGAACACAGTGAAGATGAATTGCAACGCGCGTTTGTGGTTGTCGAGCCGGGACGGCATCGGATTCGGAAATTGGATTTGGAATAGCACAATAGAATCTCTGGTGCTATGGCACACATCAATCGCGCGAGTGCGAGGGAGATGTTAGCGGAACTAGAGAAAGAGAAGCAGAAGGAGTAATACTTTGCCCCCGCGCTATTTATATCAGTATTCACCCGCGAACAAAAAGACAATCAATAATCTGGCAACAAACTGTGTATGGTTCTCAAAGCCCATCAACTTTAATGATCCCTTTGACTGTGATGTGAATCTTCCGATGACTGAACCAGTAGATGAAGAACTTCTGGGGCTTTGCAATTACATTCGTGGTCAGGAACGAGATAAAGATACATTTGACCAGAAATTTCTGGACCTTGATGGTCAACCAAATCTGGCGTTTCGAAATTATTTAGTAATACGCGCTCAAAACGAGTTCGATACTGCACAACGTAAAATTCTAACCGAGACAGGTATAGTCTGTCTTTCAACAGTACCCTTCGCATCATGGAGTACCGAGCATAGTAGTGTGTTAATGTGGTCTCACTATACACATAAGCACACTGGCTTTTGTCTTGAATTCGACACGACTTACGAACCGTTCTACAATGCGGCTGAAGTTAACTATGCTGACGACGTTCACTCAGTCACGGTTGCAAGTGTAATATATCATCAAGAAAAAGCGTTACTACCCTGAGTAGCTAACACTTTCGCCAAACGGGTTCAATCTGGAATGGTTTGATGGATAACGCGAATACTGGAATCTCTG
>CALMZO010000106.1 GCA_937870825.1 uncultured Chloroflexota bacterium
GTCAGCCACGTTTAATTCCTTTTCAAACGGTGCATCGGTGCGCACAATTCATTATGCTTTGTCTATCTTGATAGATAATCGTCTATTATTTTATAGAAAATTATCTATTTGTCAATACCCTCTTTTTATCTGATAATTACTTGCAGAATGAACGCAAAGCAGCTCGTTGCCGCCAACATCAAATATGCGCGAAAGCAGTTGGGTTTGACGCAGTTTGAAGCGGCGGAACGTATTGGTGTCACACAACCAACGTGGCAAACGTATGAATCGGGGAACGTGAGTATTGGAATTGAGGTGTTAGCAGACATTGCGCGCGCGTTAGAAACAACAATGTCCGCGCTTGTGGATACCGAAATCCGATACAGCCGAGCAGAAGAAAAAAAAGTATTGGCGCGGCGGCGCAAGGCAGCATAAACAGGATTTTAGAATTCCCGCGCCAACGAATACTGAATCGCATCACAAACTTTCAACGTCGTCCTTATCGTTCCTTCGTTCGTTATGATGTTTTCCCCAATGCCCTGCCGTTGACGTGGCGTATCATCGGCGGTCAAACTCTGATTCAATTGCCACTCCCCGAAACGGCAAACGCGGAAACGCAGCAATCCTTAAAAATTTTGCACAAACAAAAAACGCGCACTCTCAAAAAGAGTGCGCGAACCTTTACAGAGTGGCAGTACGTCCCCTATGAAGAGAGTGCGTAACGCTTCGCTATGAAATTACAAGATGCCTAATGAATCTTTTGTGACGAATTGCTTCTTTCCCCTGAGTGTCACAGTTATTGGTGGCATCGTATTATTGTTTTTAGAACATCGCACTGGCTTTTTTCAAAAACAGATTTCCAAAACACAACGTAAGACCAGGGTTCCGCAACCATCTCCACCTCTCGCGAGTCTCAACGATAAAGAAAGCAAAGATTGGGGCAATGCTGTTGCGACAGCAAAGATTACTTTTGCAAAGATTCATGGATTAAGGCTCGATGAATTACATCTAGTCAATTGGAAAGTTAATTTACGAAAGACGGAAGTACGGATTGAAATCGAATACCCTGACCCTCGCCGCCACTATCATCGAACGCGAATGATTTCTGCAGATAGTAAAGGACGGATTCTCAAAGAAGGAGATAAAGGACTATTCGAGTTTTGAATATGGCAATTTAGTAGGTGAAGTCTCGATAGCGTTGCGCCTTACGAGCGCAGACCACGATTTCATTTTTTCTGTTGAGTTGATTCGCTATGAAACGAATTTTATTTTTTCTCTGTTTGACTTTCGCCTTTCTTTTGAACGCGTGCAGCCAAGCACCTTTTTATCAGTGGAGTCCAACACAGGTTCTCGACGCATTCAAAAGTGCGGGACTCGAAGTGGATTCTCCGCGTTCTCTCACACCAGACGAATTTGGCATTTTGCCCGTTGCCCCTGAATCTAGCGCTTTCAAAATCCCCTCACTCGGCGAAAAAGGATATGGCTATATCTATGCGTATCGCAACCGAGATGATTTTGAAAAAATGGAACGCGTCCTTGCGGGTCTCAATACGGGTCCTGCCCTCTTTTTCAGTTGGGCGTACACCAAAGACAATGTAATCCTTCGCATGTCTGGCGGTATGACGAGTGAGCAAGCCCAAAAGTATGCCGATGCCATGAACAAACTCGGTGGTAATCGCGCCCAAGCGATTGCGCCTGCCACGTTCCCACCAAGTACCAGCGCTGCTGTTGCCACAAGCAACGCTACGCTTCAACCCACACCAGACCAACGCGCGCTCGAAACGCAAGTTACACAAAACATCGTCTCCACACTCACGGCAAGCGTTCCAACTGCTGACCCCAAGGCACTCGAAACGAAAATCGCTGCAAACATTTTCGCGACACAAACCGCGAACGCGCCGCAACCTACTTCTACATCCAAACCTGCGGCAGCATCTCAGCCAAAACCAACGGCTGCCCCCACCTCAAGTTCAAGTTCCTCATCCGAGGGTCCACTTGAAATTCTGGACACGGCGGATCTTACCGACAGCATCGGCTTTACTCACATCATTGGAGAGGTCAAGAACAATTCCAATGACCCCTATAGTTTTGTCAAAATCGTCGTGACGTTTTACGACGCCAGTGATAAAGTCGTCGGCACGGAATTCACTTACACGATGCTCGACGTGATTCCACCGGGCGGCAAATCTCCTTTTGATGTTGTCAGCACTTCAGACCTTTCGACTGCCAAGCGTTACGTCGCGCAGCTCGACGCCAATCGTGGCGGTGACCCATCGCAAGGACTAAAAATTACCAGCCACAAAAGTTCATACGATTCACTCGGTTTTTTCCACATTG
>CALMZO010000107.1 GCA_937870825.1 uncultured Chloroflexota bacterium
CCGATGCGTTGAAAGACGCTTTCTAAACGATTTCATTGTGCGCGACTCCCAAGAGCTTGGTTAATGCTGCACTAGTAGGCACCGCCCCGTCAGACAAAATCTGACAAAGGATTCAGACGCATTCTGATTCTCTTTCGCCGTCAACACTTTAGAATGCGATGCAGGATTTTCAACTATGCTGCATCTGGTAATTTTTGAACCACAACCGTTCATCGCGGAATTACTTGAACGGCACCCGGAAATTTCCACAATTTGCCATGAACGTTCGCTTGACATCACATCCTTGCGCGGTCACACGGGCGCCCTTGTGGTCGTGAGTGGGCAGTTTCCGTTTGAAGAGCTGGAACACTTTATTCAGCAGGCGCAAACCCTTGATGCACGCGTGGTAGTTGCGGAAATTGACGAGAATGAAGACCTCATCGTACCCCTGCTGGAAGCGGGCGCGGCAGGGTATGTGCGGCAAGGGGCGTCGGTCGAGGAATTTGTCGCGACGTTATGCGCGATTTTGGCGGGCAAGCCGCCGTTTGCGCCCAATATCGGCACCGCGCTCGTTACTAGGATGCACGAACTTTTGGCTTTGCAGCAACAGCGCCATCAAGAAATCCTCGTCCAAAACAGCCCCGACCTCGCCGCGTTGACTTTACGCGAGCGCGAAATTTTGCTGCTCATTCGCAATGGCGCCTCGAACCAAAAGATTGCCGAACTGCTGACGATTGAGTTGGGAACGGTCAAAAATCACGTTCATCACATTTTGAAAAAACTCAAAGTCACGCGCCGCGAACACGCTGCCCGCTACGTGGACTTGCTCGAACAGGCAAATTAGGAACTGATGTTACGCATGACCCATAAAAACAGCGAGCGTGTGCAGAGACGGAAACGCGAATTTGCACGAATCTTGCGAATCTGCACGAACATTCTAAAAATTCGCGTGAGTTCGTTTCGATTCGCATAGATTCGCGTTTGAAAACCTCGCAACAAGTCGTTACTGCGTAACGTGAGTTAGGAATGCCCACGAAACCCATGTCGAGCCCGGACCAAAACAAAAACCTCGCCCTGTCGGGCGAGGTTTCCTTTTGCGTGATTCTGTTTTAGCTTGCCAGCGCTTCAAAGGCAGGCGCGCGTTTGGGTTCTTGCAAGAGCCGTTTCAATTTTTCTTTACCCAATCGCACGCGTGTGTGTACCGTTCCAACCGGCAGTTCCAAACGTTTAGCGATTTCACGGCGGCTCAATCCCTCAATATACGCGAGGCGCAACAGCAGCTGTTGGGTTTCGGGCAGCTGCGTGAGCGCATTGCGGACTTGAATCTGGTCAAGCTCTTGCAAAAACAAATAGTCCTTGTCCGAGCCGAGCGGGTCGAACGCGGCGAGATGCGCCTTGACCTGCGCGTTGCTGCGCGCTTGCGTGCGGCGCAGTTCGTCAATGGCAAGGTTATGCACGATTGCATAAAACCAGCCGCTGAAGCTGCCGCGCATCGCCTGGAATTTTTCCGCTTGATTCCAAATTTTTATAAACGCTTCCGCGACAATATCTTCGGCGGTCTGGTAATCCAGACCCGTGTGCTGTGCGCGTCGAATGCCGCGCGAGAGATAGCGGCGGAACAATGTTTCCAATGCCGGCTCGCTGCGCGCCTGAATGAGTCGCATCAATTGCGCATCCGAGTTGTCTGTTACTTGTTCGCAATCCTTTTTGCGGGTGGAATGGAGCTGTAAAGAATTCATGGTTGAGGTTGCCTTGTGATGGGATTAGACCAAGCCCAGTGAATAGTACACCGCGGCATCGCGCCGCGTTTTTACGTTCAGCTTGTCGAGGATGTTGTGGACGTGATTTTTGGCAGTGCCGAGCTCAATCGTGAGCTGCTGCGCGATTTCACGATTGGCATAGCCCTGCGCGATGAGTTGCAAAATTTCGCGCTCGCGCTGCGTGAGTTGTTTGTCGTTTCGTTCGTTCATTGGCATTTTGGACTCGCGGTGTTGATTGGATAATTGGGAAACACGGCCGAGTACGACCGCAAAAAGGTCGGCATGGAGCGCCACTTGACGCGCCGCTGCCAAACGAATGGCTTGAACCAATTCTTGTACAGATTCTTGCTCGCGAATGCACCCCGCCGCTCCGGCTTCGAGATAACGCAGAATCAACGGTTCGACGTTTGGCAGACCCATTACCACAACCGCAGGCGACATTGTTTTGCCGCCGAAATTCTGGACGATCGTCAATGCTTCCGGTACGTCATAGCTCACCAACATCACATCACAACGTCCGGCATTCGCGAACGCTTGGCTTTTATCATTGACCGTCCCGACGATTTCAAGGTCTGAGTGATTTTTGCACGCTACCTGTATCAAGTCACTTAACAAACGTACTGTAGTTACAATCAAAATTCTGGTCATTGGCAACTCCTGCGGGTTATTTTCAGCATTACTATACGTTGCCGCTTGTGAATTCCCTATCGGTGTTGTTCCGATTGTTACGTAGGCGCACATCCGACATGCGTGTCGGCGTTTGGACTACAGAGTCGGAAAGCGCTTGCAAGCCTCACTGTACCAAAAAAAAGCCGTCAAGCACAGCAGTTGACGGCTTTTCGTTCAGCGAGATATATCTCAACGTGTAACTGATTGATGTATCTCAATCTATAGACACAACAAAATTTCACGTTATGCTAACGCGTGAATCAAGGAGAAAGCTCTCATGGTCGAAACCCAAGCCCCCAATCAAAAAACGCTCGACGCCAAAAGTATGCTCCAAGAATGTATCGAAAATTGCACGCGTTGTCACACTGTTTGTGTTGAAACATTCAACTATTCTCTCTGGCTAGGTGGACGTTACAACGAGTCGGTACACCTGCGTCTTCTTTTGGACTGTGCCGAAATTTGCCAAACCAGCGCGAACTTTATGCTGCGCGGTTCGGACTTGCATCGTGAAGTGTGCCGCGCGTGCGCGGTGGTCTGTGAAAATTGCGCGAAAGATTGTGAACGATACACCGTTCCCGGTGAAGGTGCCGGCGCGCCGATGTCGCGACATTCAGGACCGTCGGGGGTGAGCAAAGAAGATGGCGATAGCCAATTGAAATACTGCGCGGAAGTCTGTCGGCAGTGTGCTCAATCGTGTCGTGAAATGTCAGAAATGCGAATGTCGCCCGCGTAACGGGCGACATTCTTTTTCTACCATCAACTCGGACGCGGCAAACGTGCTGCCGCAATCAGTCAGCCAATTTGTCTTGGAGGAAAGGCGCATTAGTTTTCTTCAAAACCCCAATCAACCCCGTCAAGCCCAACGTGTAACTTCTCCAACCCAACCCGACAATTTGTCCGACGCACACTGCCGCCAATACAGAGCGATGGCGAAATTCTTCGCGCTTGTGTACGTTCGACAAATGGACTTCGATGCACGGTTTCTCAATCGCCACAATCGCGTCGCGTAACGCGTACGAATAATGCGTGAACGCGCCGGGATTGATGACAACGCCGTTCGCCCACGTGCGCGCGTCATGCAGCGCGTCAATCAACGCGCCTTCGTGGTTCGATTGCACGATGCGGAGTTCGACATCGTTTTCACGCGCGATAGCTTGGAGCATCGTGTTGATGTCGTCAAGCGTTTCTTTGCCGTACACGTCGGGTTCACGCAAGCCGAGCAGGTTGAGGTTGGGACCGTGTAAAATTAAAATATTCATTTTCGATTTTCGATTTCTGATTTTCGATTGGAATGCGAAACAACGCGTAGTCGAAAATCGAAAATCGAAATTTCAAAATCAAAAAGATTCCTCCAACGCGCGCACGATTTCCTCGCGCGCCACATCGTCCACAATTTCCACACGTCCAATTTCGCGCGGCAGAATCAAGCGCAATGCGCCGTGTTGAATTTTCTTGTCCGTGCCCATCGCGTTCAAAATTTGTTCGGCGGAAAATTCGCGCGGGAGGTGCGTGGGCAATTCAAATTTTTCGTACAGCGAAATAATTTCATCGCGCGTTTTTGCATCACAAAAAGAAATGTTCGCCGCCAAACGCGCGGCAACCGATACGCCCATTGCCACCGCGTAACCGTGCCGCATTTTGTATTCCGCCAAACGTTCAATCGCTTGCCCAAACGTGTGCCCCAAATTCAAATGCGCGCGAATGTTTTCTTCGAAGGGGTCACGTTCCACAATTTCAATTTTCACTTTCAGCGCGCGTTCCAACAATGCCCCATCAATTTCCCCTATTTCCCTCAGTTCCCTAATTTCCCGAAACAATCCCTCGTCTCCAATCACCCCATGCTTGAGCACTTCTGCCATTCCCGCGCGATATTCTTTTACCGGCAATGTCTCTAACGTACTCAAATCTGCAATCACACACGCGGGAAATTTGAACGCGCCGATTAAATTTTTGCCGGAGGGATGGTCCACTGCCACTTTGCCGCCGATGCTCGAATCCACCATCGAAAGCAATGTGGTGGGAATTTGCACGAACGGCACGCCGCGCAAATACGTCGCCGCCGCGAATCCCACCGTATCACCAATCACGCCGCCGCCCAACGCGATGATGAGCGAACGACGTTCCAATTTTGCCGCGATGAAATGGTCATACAACTCGCGCACCGTGTCGAGCGTTTTGAATTGTTCGCCGTCGGGAATTTCAATCAACGTTGGCGAAAAATTTTCCGCGCGCAATGATTCCAAAACACGTTCGCCGTACAACGCGCCCACGGTCGGATTCGTCACCACCGCGCAGCGCGCCGCGAATTGTTGCGCACGCACAAGTTCGCCGACGCGTCCGAGCAAACCAGTGCCAAGAAAAATCGGATACGCGCGGTCGGGCGTTTTCACCGGAATTTCGCGCGTCTCTAGACGATTCACAATCTCGCGCGCAATTTCTTCCGGCGTGCGTTGATGGGTGTCCACGTGCATTTCAATCGCATTGTATGCGTCGCGGCGCGCGTCGAGCAATTCTTGTACGCGTGTGCGTTTGTCCCCGTGCAGCAACGGGCGGTCATTCGCGCCGTTCAAGCGCGCTAAAATTTCATCCACGCTCGCGTCGAGACAAATGATTTGCGCGTTTGCAAACGCGGCGCGATTTTCGGGATTCACCAGCGCGCCGCCGCCCGTCGCAATCACCAAATTCTCGCTCACCGCAAGTTCCAAAATCAACGCGCGTTCCAATTCCCGAAAATACTCTTCCCCGCGTTCCGCAAAAATTTCCGCAACCGTTTGTCCCTCGCGCGCTTGAATCCACGTATCCATGTCAATCAACTTGCGCCCCAACAATTTCGCCAACGCGTCGCCGACGGACGTTTTGCCCGCGCCCATGAAACCGGTAAGAACGATATTTCGACGGTCCATTTTTGGAATCCGCGAATCACACGAATCCACACGAATCTTTTGTTTGCATTCGTGTTATTCGCGTTATTCGTGGATTAATCATTTGGAGGCAGTTGCGGATTCCACGCGTCAAAATGGGCGCGCATTTCGCGCAAGCTGTCGCCGCCAAATTTTTCGAGCATCGCGTCGGCGAGAACGAGACACACCATCGCTTCGGTAATCACGCATGCGCGCGGAATGTGTACGAGGTCGGAACGCTGATAAATCATCATTGCCGCTTCGCGCGTCGTCACATCAATCGAACGAATCGGCGTGAGCGTCGTCGCAATCGGTTTGAATGCGGCGCGAATGACCAACGGTTCGCCATTCGTGATGCCGCCTTCGAGTCCGCCCGCGCGATTGGTTGTGCGATGTAACCTCACCCCCGCCCCCTCTGCTTGAGAAGGAGAGGGGAGAAGGAAAATTTCATCCTGCACTTGCGTACCGAGTTTGCGCGCGTTTTCGAACGCGTTGCCGATTTCGACGCCTTTGACGGAATGAATGGACATGATGGCTTGCGCCAAACGTCCGTCCAATTTTCTATCCCAATGCACATGCGAGCCGAGACCGACAGGCACATTCAGCGCGACGGTTTCAATCACGCCGCCGCCCGTTTCTTTTTGCTGGATGATGGCAAAAATGCGTTTGCGAATTTTTTCCGCGCTCGCCTCGTCATACACGCGCACGTCGCTTGCTTCCGCGCGCGCGAAACGTTCCATGTATGGAATGTCCGTGAGTTCCGCGAGTTCGCCGCCGATTTCGGTTACGTAACTTCCGACGATGATGTTGAATTGCGCGAGCAGTTGCCGCGCGAGCGAACCTGCCGCGACGCGCATCGTCGTTTCACGCGCGCTCGCGCGTTCGCCCACCATGCGCAAGTCCTGCAAATCATATTTCGTCGCGCCCGCGAGGTCGGCATGACCCGGGCGCGGAATCGTTTGCGGCGGCGTGACTTTGTCCTTCCAATTTTTCCAATCGAGATTTTCGACAAGCATCCCGACGGGCGCGCCAATCGTCACACCGTTCACGACGCCGCCGGTAATCTGTACCGTGTCGCGTTCGATTTTCATACGCGCACCCGCGCCATATCCCGTTTGGCGGCGAAGCAAGTCGTGATTGATTTGTTCGATGGAAATAGCAAGCCCCGCTGGCAGTCCCTCGACGATGCAAGAGAGCGCGGGTCCATGTGATTCACCGGAGGTTAGGAAACGGAGCATGTTCGCGTATCGCGTATAGCAGATGGCAGGTGGCAAATCGCAAATGGCGTGTGCTATCTGCTCTTTGCTCTCTGCCATACGCTAATTCTCGACAAACCCTTCATCCCACGTACGAGTTTTGTCGTGATTGCGTAAATCAATTTCAAAATCAATCGCCGCTTTCATTTGCATCAACACCGAGGCCCAGCCCGCGATGACCTCGACGCGGTCTTGTGCGGGAACCTCTGCATGACTCAAAAATACATCCGTGCCGCCGTTGCCGTCGTCGCGCAGTTCAAAGATTGCGATGCTGTTGCCAAAATAAATGACAGAAAACTTTTCCTGCGGCACGCGGTCTAAAATTTTTCCGCGCCAGGTCCAGGCATTCGGAAACACAAACTCAATCGCGCCATCATTTTCCATCGCGGACTCTGCCCAAAATTTCGCGCGTCCCGCATCCGTGTTCAAAAATTCATACACGCGTGCGCGCGGCGAATGGAGATGCAACTTCCAGCGAATAACATTTTCATCGGATTGAAACATTTTTTTTCGTGAGAAATGGGCAGGCACAAGGCACTGCCCCTACTCACACTCCCCACTGCTCCTGCTATCGCACTCCCCACTCCCACATCCCATACGCGGTTTTCTTGTCGAGCGGATTTCCCGATTGCGCGAGGATGATGCCGATTTCGCCGCGGTGGTACGATTCGTGCGAGATGAGATAGCCGACAAACGCGGTGACATGCGGTTTGAATCCTTTGACTCTGCCGTTTGCCGCGACGCTCTTTTCAATTAACGCCGCAATTGCCTCGCCCGATTCTTTTAAACTTTTTTTCAAACGCGCTTTGTCCTCCGCCGCTTCTTTTTCAATTTTGCTTACACCGTCCAACAATTCCGGCGCGGATGCTTTGAGCCAATCGAGCCGGACGTTGTGAATGTGCGCGAATTGTTGTCCGACACTGCGTCCTTTGCTCGACGATACGCCCGCGAGCGCATCCGGTTTCAACGCATCGAGAACGTACAAATGAATGCGATTGTGAATGTTCCAGGTTTCGACGAGAGCGTTACTGCTCATCTGTCACCTCGTTGGCGATGATGTTTTTAGGATTTCTTGGAGCGCGGCGGCAGCAGCCCTTTGCATCACACGAATCGGCGCGCGCTGTCCCGTCCACAATTCAAACGAACGCGCGCCTTGATAAATCAACATTTCCAAGCCGCCGATGACGCGCGCGCCGCCCGCCTTTGCCTCGCGCAAAAATTGCGTTATGGGCGGATTATACACAAGGTCAAACACAACCGCGTCTTTTGGGAAAACAAAATTTTTTGGCGCGGGTGATTCCTCCACATGCGGGGACATGCCCACCGAAGTCGCGTTGATAATCAATTGCGCTTGCGCGAGCGCGTCCCACTCGTTGATGGCGAGCGCAAGCTGCGGAAATTTTTTGTTCAAGCGGTCTGCGAGTTCCACACTGCGCGCAAGCGTGCGATTCAACAAAATAATTTCGCCGACATTCGCTTGCGCCAACGCGTACGCCGCCGCCGCCGCCGCGCCACCCGCGCCCAAAATCGAAACGCGCGCGCCTGCGGGATTGATGCGCCGCACGCGCAATGCTTGGAGAAACCCGTACGCGTCGGTGTTGTCGCCAAGCAATTTTCCATCGCGTTTAATGATTGTATTCACCGCGCCGATTTCGCGCGCGAGTTCGGAGAGTTCGTCGAGATGCGACAGAATCGTTTGCTTGTGCGGAACGGTCACGTTTGCGCCGATGCAATGTGGTGCGCGCAACGCCGCAATCATTTCGCGCATTTTTTCCGGCGGCATCGGATTTTTCGTGTAATAGGTTGCGCGAATTTTGCACGCGCGCAATGCCGCATTCTGCATCGCGGGAGAGATAGAGTGACCGAGAGGATAGCCGAGCAGGTAAAGATATTTCAAAACAACAGTTGAAAGTTGAAGGTCAAAAGTTCGTCGCTTGTGAACTTTCAACCTTCAACCTGAAACTTGCGACAACAATTTTGAGAAATTCGGGAACGAGTCCGCCACACATTCCCAACCTTCGATAATCGTCTCACCTTCCGCAATCAAGCCCGCGACGGCGAGTGACATGGCGAGCCGATGGTCATTGTGCGCGTTCACGCGCGCGCCGCGCAATTTTGTCGGACCTGCAATCACAAAGCCGTCTTCTTGTTCCTCGATGTCCGCGCCCAGCTTGCGCAATTCTTGCGCGACGCTCGCCACGCGGTCACTCTCTTTGACGCGTAACTCTTGTGCGTCGCGCACGCGCGTTTCGCCAATCGCTTGGGTTGCCGCAAGCGCGAAAATTGGGAATTCGTCAATCATGCGCGGCACTTCACCCCCCCCCACTTGCGTCGCGCGCAATTCCGCAGACGAAACAACAATATCCCCAATCGGTTCGCCGTTTTCCTCGCGTTGATTTTGAATTGAAAATTCTGCGCCCATGCGCGTCAACGCGTCGAGCAATCCTGTGCGCCCGAAATTGAGTCCAACATTTTCTAAACACAATTCAGAATTTTTCACGAGCAGCGCGGCGACGATGAAAAACGCGGCAGAAGAAATATCCGATGGAATTTCGAATTTCGAATTTCGAATTTCGAATTTCGAGAGAGATTCGACGCGAATCGTAGTTGGTGACAAATTTGTGACTCCAACTCCCATCGCGCGCAGCATCCGTTCCGTGTGGTCGCGCGACGGCGCGGGTTCGTGAACGGTGGTGGGTGAATCGGTGAACAGTCCCGCGAGGAGAATCGCAGATTTCACTTGCGCGCTGGCGACGGGCAAGGCGTACTCGATGCCGCGCAAATTGCCCCCGCGAAAAACGAGCGGGGGAAAACGGTCATTGTCGCGCGCAAGAATCGTCGCGCCCATTTGCTTTAACGGTTCGACGATGCGTCCCATCGGGCGGCGTTTTAACGCGGGCGTTCCATCCAACACGGAAAGAAAATGTTGCCCCGCGCAAATTCCTGCAAGCAAACGAATCGTCGTGCCGCTGCCGAGACACCACAACACATCGCGCGGTTCTTGAAGCGAGTGCAAGCCGCGTCCGCGCACAATCAACGTCGTTGCGTCGTGTTCGACAATCTCCGCGCCGAGCGCGCGCATACAGTTCAAGGTTGCGCGCGTCGTTTCGCTGTCGAGAAAATTTTCAATGCGCGTTTCGCCTTGCAGCAACGGCGTGAGCATGAGTGCGCGGTGCGTGATGGATTTATCGGCGGGCACGCGAAGCGTGCCGCGTAACGGTTTCGTTGTAGGTGAAATGCGAAATTCCGTCATGTTTACAATTTTCGGGCAAGCTTGAATGTTTGAATGCGTTTGCCTTTCGCGTCGGCAAGATACACATCGCCTTGAGCAGCCACAGCGTTATCACTCCTTGTTCAATTCGCGGCGCACCTGTGCCGCCCCTTCCAACAGTTCGCGCAGCGTTTCTTCGTCCTGGTCGTAAATCAAATCCGCCAATTCGCCGAACCGCCGCGAATACGCGCGCATCAAGTCGGCGACGTTTTCGCTGTTGGTCAAGAGGATATCCAACATCATTTGTACGTCGCTCGCGGCGAGACGCGAAGTGTCGCGGAAGCCGCTCGCGGCGATTTTCCAGACCACTTTGTCTGTCCTTGCAAATTCGTCCACCGTCGCCGCGAGATTCGACGCGACGATGTACGGCAAATGCGAAACGGCGGCGACAATTTCATCGTGCCGCGCGGCGTCAAGTTCAATGACGCGCGAGCCGATGGTCTCTGCGAGCGTGCGGGCGATGTGTAACGCATTGTGCGTACTGCGTTCGGTGGGGGTGAGGACAAACATTTTGTTTTGATACAGTGCGGCTTCTGCCGCCTCAAAACCCGCAACTTCTTTGCCGCACATCGGATGGCCGCCCACCGCAAGCAATCGTTCGGGCAATTGATTCATCGCGTTGACGATGGCGCGTTTCGTCGAACCCATATCGAGAACGAGCGCGCCGTCGCGCGCGATTTCTTTAAGGTTGGAAATGTGCTGAAGGATGGTGCGAACGGGCGCGGCGAGAACGATAATGTCCGCCTCGCGCGCCGCGTCGAGTGAATCGCTCGCCATATCAATCGCGCCGCGTTGAAGCGCCGCGTCAAGCGTTGCGCGGGTGCGCGTGATGCCGATAATTTTTTGCGCCGTGTTTTTTTCTTTGAGCGCGAGGGCGAGCGAGCCGCCCATGAGACCGAGACCGACAATGGCAAGGGTGGGAAAGACTGGCATGGTCAGAACTTGAGACTCGAATCAAGCGGTGATTGTAACACAAGCTTTCGCAACCCACTTGAAAATAGGGGAAAATGCACTAGACCCAAACCTATATCCTTTTTTAACATGAAACGGTTGACTTGGATTTTTCAATCCTCTATAATGCCTGCGCTGTGGCTGACTGCACGATGCGTGTTGCATCACTACGAGTGCAGATGGTTCGAGCTTAACAGCCACGCGGAGGAATCGCGCACTACATTACGTCACACCAACTCGACATCGTTTTATCGGACCCGTTTTCTCGCCACGCGTTTTGTGAGTTTTGAAACGGGTTTATTTTTTCCATCATACCCTCTAAAGATTTCAACGTGGGCAGCTCTCTGCTTCCCCCGTCGGCGAGAAAAAGGACGTTCCGCATTCCCTTCGTCCACGCCTGAAATCGTCAGTGCCGTAAGGGGCTGAATCGTTGGCATAGTCCAAAACCATCTGCCCCGGCAATTCCTCCTCTAGCGCAGCATCAACGGACTCGACGCACGTCCAAGTGAGTTCGCGTCCGGGATGACCCGGAACTTTATGTTGCGCCGGTTCTCCTATTGGCATCGTCGCCACAACTGCTTTGCCGTACCTTGCATCAGCGCGTCGCTCGCGCCGCGCTTGTGAGGAGTGTTCGTTATTGCTTGCGCCCGGAACGAGGCGCACGGAAAAAAATTCAAACAATGGAGATAGAAAGATGGAGTACAAGCAGAACTCGAGCCCTGCCGCTCATTTCGAATCCTTTGCACCGATCCAGTCCAAAGCGCAATCGGTCGAATCCTTCAATCCAGAACTGCCATTCGCCGAAATGCCGCGCGTCAGCATCGTGATGCCGACGTTGAACGAACGCGAAAATTTGCCGCACGTTCTCACGCGTATCCCGCGCTGGGTGCATGAACTCGTTATGGTGGACGGACACTCCAAAGACGGTACGGTGGAAACGGCAAAACAGTTGTGGCCCAATGACTTGATTGTGACCGGACAGCGCGGACAGCGTAGTTTTCCGGTGACTTTTCGACGACGCGCCAAAGAGACCGTATTGCGTTTGGTTTCACAACGACGCAAAGGCAAAGGGGAAGCGCTGCGTCGCGGTTTTGAAGCCGCAACCGGCGACATTGTCGTCATCATGGACGCGGATGGTTCAAATGACCCGCGCGAGTTGACGAGTTTCGTCGGCGCGCTGCTGGCGGGCGCGGATTTGGTAAAGGGTTCGCGCTTTTTGCAAGGTGGCGGAACGGCAGACATGTCGTATTTTCGCTATCTCGGCAATTGGTGCTTTGTGCGAATGGTCCGCATCTTTTTCGGATGCAAGTTCTCGGACCTCAACTATGGCTACATTGCCATGTGGCGGCGGCTTGTTCCCGAATTGCAGCTCGACGGCGATGGTTTCGAAATCGAAACGATGATGAATGTGCGCGCGCTCAAATTGGGACTCAAGGTCGCCGAAGTGCCCAGCTTTGAAGACAAACGCATTCACGGCACGTCAAACCTGCGGACGATTCCCGATGGTTGGCGCGTGCTCATGACCATTTTGCGTGAACGTATCGGAGTCGCAAGCAATGGCAAAACGGCGCCCACGCCAACGTCCGATGCCGTGACAAAGAATCAGAATGGCGAACACGACACAGAAAATCCCGCTACGGAAGCGTCAACGAGCCGGACATGAAAACGCTCAACGAATCAAAAATTTCCGTCGTCATTTGTTCCTACACAGAGGCGCGCTGGAACGATCTGCTAGCCGCCGTCCGCTCCATCCAAACACAAACGCGTCCGGCTTTTGAAATTATCGTCGTGATTGACCACAATCCCCGGATGCTGGCGCGCGTTCATGCAGAAATTCCGGACGTGATTGGAATTCCAAATCGCGAGGCGCAAGGACTTTCGGGAGGGCGGAACAGCGGCGCGCAGATGGCGCAGGGCGATGTAATCGGCTTTCTCGACGATGACGCGATTGCCGCGCCCGACTGGCTGCAATGGTTGGCGACGAGTTTGGAGCAACCCAATGTGATGGGCGCGGGCGGACTGGTCAAGCCAATGTGGTCGGAAGAAAAACCGGATTGGTTTCCCGAAGAATTTTATTGGGTGCTGGGCTGTTCGTATCGCGGGCTGCCGCAAGAGCCGAGTCAGGTGCGAAATTTGTTTGGCGGCTGCATGTGTGTGCGCCGAGAATTGTTTGACGAGCTCGGCGGCTTTACAAGCGGCATCGGACGCGCAAACGGGCGCCCGATGGGCTGCGAAGAAACGGAATTGTGTATTCGCGCGTTTCAACATTTTCACGGAATCAAGTTTATCTATGAGCCGCGCGCCTGGGCATGGCATCGCATCATTCCGGGACGCGCCAGTTGGAATTATTTTCGCGAACGTTGTTATGCGGAAGGATTGTCGAAAGCAAAAGTTTCCGCGCTCGTCGGCGCGGGCGACGCGTTATCGTCCGAGTGGAGATACACACTCCACACGCTCACCAGAGGCGTGTGGCGAGGACTTGCGCATGGAATCGTCGAACGCGATGCGGCGGCGTTCGGACGCGGGGGCGCGATTCTCGCGGGGCTGTTTTTTACAGGCATGGGTTATATGGTTGGAACGTTCGGCAAAAATTAAATGATGAACTCGACATTCAATTTGCATCAGACAAATCCGCTGCGTGTGCTGTTGGTGACGGCGCGTTATTTTCCGTACATGGGCGGAATTGAAACGCATGTGTACGAAGTCGCGCGCCGCTTGGCAAAATTCAATGTGGACACAACCGTTTTGACGACGGACCCAAAGGGACACGCGCCAAGTTTTGAAAATGCGGATGGCGTAAAGATTCGCCGCGTGCCTGCGCTGCCGCGCGACAGAGACTATTATCTGGCGCCGGACATTTATCGCGTCGTGCGCGAGGGCAATTGGGATGTTGTGCATTGTCAGGGCGTTCATACGTTTGTGCCGCCATTGACCATGCTCGCATGTCGTCGCGCCAACATTCCGTACGTGGTCACCTTTCACACGGGCGGGCATTCGTCACGTTTGCGGAATGCGTTTCGTTCGGTGCAGTGGACAGTGCTTCGCCCGCTGCTCGCACGCGCACGACGATTCATTGCCGTTTCAAAATTCGAGCAAACATTTTTTTCCGAATGGTTACAGCTGCCGCCCGAATCGTTCGATTTCATTCCGAACGGTTCGGACTTGCCGCGCATCGAGAAACCGATTCCAAATACGGACGAGCCGTTGATTATTTCAATCGGGCGGCTCGAACGATTCAAAGGACATCACCGCGTGATTGCCGCGCTGCCGTTCGTGCTCGAGCAATCGCCGCGCGCGCGGCTGATGATTTTGGGTTCGGGTCCGTACGAAAGGGAGCTGCGTCACCTGGCGCGCCAAGTGAATGTTGCCGAGCGCGTGGAATTCAAAATGATTCCCGTCGGTGAACGCGCGCGCATGGCGGAAACACTTGCCGGCGCGTCACTTGTTACCTTGTTGAGTGATGCGGAATCGAATCCGGTTGCCATTATGGAGGCGCTCGCGCTCGGACGCCCCGCGCTTGTGGCAAACACATCGGGCTTGCGCGAGCTGGCAGCACAGGGACTTGCGCGCGCCATTTCGCCAGAGAGTCCGCCGGACCAAGTCGCGCGCGCGATTCTCGAACAGCTGAAGCATCCGCTGCTGCCGGGTCAAGTGGAACTGCCAACCTGGCACGATTGCACGCGCAGACTGTTGGCGATTTATCAGGCGGTCGCAAATTGAAGACGGAGCAGATTTACATTGAATCTCATCGCCTCAAGTCCTGAACGCGTCAATGCGCTTCGCGCCGGGCTGAGCGCACGCACGACCCAATGGGGCTGGCTGCCATTGCTGAGCTTGATTGCGGCGAGCGGGTTGTGCGCGATTGCAATGGCGAATCGTTTTTCGTACGAAACAATCGGTTGGGCACAGGTTTTGTTTTGGGTCGGTCTGCTGCTCTTGTTTGTGCCGATTGCGGCGCGGCTGGCGTCGGTTGAACCCACGCGCGAAGAACGGTTGGGATTGCTGCTGGTGTTGGGGCTGAGCGTGTATTTTATCAAGCTGATGCACAGTCCGTTTGCGTTCACCTTTTCGGATGAACGCCTGCACCTTTACAACGCGAATGCGATTCTGGACAGCCACCACTTGTTTCAGGCGAACTCGATGCTGCCCGTGTCCGCGTTTTATCCCGGTCTGGAAAATGTGACAACCGCGCTCTCCAATGTTGCGGGGCTGTCCGTTTTTGATTCGGGACGCATTGTGATTGGACTTGCGCGTCTGCTCCTTGTTTGCGCGCTGTTTCTGGCATACGAAAGATTACTCGACTCGGCGCGCATCGCGGGACTTGCGACCTTGCTCTATATGGCAAATTCCAATTATTTGTATTGGAGCGCGCAATTTTCGTACGAATCCCTCGCACTGCCGCTTGCCGTGTTGGTGCTGTTTGCGGTGCTGCGTTGGGAAAAAACACGAGAGCCGAATCTCACGATAGGATTGCGGATTTTGATTCTGGTGACGATGACGGCGATTGTCATTACGCATCATCTCACCTCGTATTTGTTGGTTGTTTATCTTGCGCTGTTGTCGTTCGCGGGGTTGGTCGTTGCACGCGACAAGCAGCGGAATCCCGGATTCTTTGCATTGTTTGGCTTGGTTGCCGCATTGTCCTGGCTCATTTTTGTTTCGAGTTTGACGCTGCCGTATCTGTATCAAATTTTTTCGCGCGCGTTTGTTTCGATTCCCGCGATGCTGACGGGTGAATTGGGCGGACGCGAATTGTTTCGCGCGGGTTCGGGCGCGGTCGCGCCGTTGTGGGAACGCATCGTCGGTGTCGCTTCGATTTTTTTGCTCGTACTGGGAACGCCTTTTGGTCTGATTCAAATTTGGCGGTGGCGGCGGAACCATGCGACCGTACTCGTTCTCAGCGCCGCAGCGCTCACGTACTTTGCAATTTTGGGATTGCGCGTGGTGCCGGCGGGTTGGGAAGTGGCAAATCGCGCGTCCGAATTTCTGTATCTCGGCGTGGGACTTGTGTTCGCGGTGGGCTGGGGCGAATTGTATTCCTCCAAACGCGCGAATCGAATCATGCGCGCGGCGCTGGTGGGAGCCATTGCGGTTATTTTTACCGGCGGAATCATTTCGGGTTGGCCCGCGTCGCTGCGTTTGTCGCTCCCCTATCGCGTGACAAACTCGAACCACATCGTCGAGCCGCAAGGATTCGCGGCAGCGCGCTGGACGCGTTCTTACTTGGGTGAGGGAAATCGCATGGCAGCCGATTTAACGAATGGACTGTTCCTGCTCGCCGAAGCAGAACAAATTATTTTGACGGGCAAGGCGCACGGCGTTCAGGACATGATTCGTTCCGAGTCCATCGGACGCAGTGAAAAAAATGTGATTCATGCGCTGGACCTGAATTATATCGTTGTGGACCGCCGTCTCGAGAGTTGGGATGCGATGATGGGTTTGTATTTCGACACCTTGACAACGCATCAAGAACTCTCACCCGGGGCAATTCAAAAATTCGATTCGTCACCAAACGTAAGCCGCGTTCTGGATACGGGTGATATTGCGATTTATGATGTCAATGAAATTCAACAGGATGAGGCAAACAAATAGCGATTTGCTCGCGGTGAGTCTACTGGCGTTCGCGAGCGCGCTGGTGGCTTTTTTCAACGCGGATATTCCGATAGTGCGCGCGGCGCTCGGCATCTCGCTTGTGTTGTTTGTGCCCGGTTACGCGTTGCTCGCTGCTCTCGTGCCCGGGTACGAGCTGCGCGTTCTCGAACGCGCGCTGTTTGTGATTGGTTCCAGCATTGCGCTTGCCGTCAGCGGCGGTGTCCTTTTGAACGCCACGCCCTGGGGCTTGAACGCAAACACCTGGGCATGGTTGCTGTCGAGCATCACGCTCGGCGCGAGCGCGGTTGCGTGGAAACGCCGCGTGGTGCGTGCCGCGCCGCATGCGGGTTCACGCGTTTCATTCCGTTGGGATGAGGCGTGGTTAATGGGCTGTGCGGTTGTACTTGCTGCGCTGGCGTTTTTTGTGAATCAACTCCCTGCCCCGGCGCGCGGCGATGAGGGCTATACGCTGCTCTGGATTCAACCGGACCGCGCGGCGGACTTGAAGCGTGTGCAGATTGGAATTCAGAGCTCGGAGCTCGCACGGACCCGCTATACCCTGCAACTGCAGGTCGCCGGCGAAACCGTCCAAGAATGGGATTCGCTCGAACTGCAGCCCGGGGAAACCTGGCAAGTCCATGCCCAAGTTTTCTCAATGACGAACGCGGCAAACATTCAAGCGGTGTTGTATCGCGCCGATACACCAAATTCCGTGTACCGACATGTTTCGCTCGCGCGCTAAAGTTGAGGTAGCAAAGTGCGAATCTTGATTGCAAGTGACAATTACCCGCCGTTCATTGGCGGCGCGCATCGCCAGACCCAACTGCTCGCCAAAGAATTATTCAAACGCGGTCATGCGGTCCGTGTTGCCACGTTGTGGCACAGCGGCTTGCCGGCGGTGGAGAGCGATGAAGGCGTCCCCGTCTACCGCTTGAAACAACTCAAGACACAACTCGTCGGTGGAAAAACCGGCGCGCAAGAACATCAACCACCGTTCCCGGACCCGGTCACTGTTTGGGAATTGAACAAGGTGATTGCGGAATTTCAACCGGACCTGGTTCACGCGTACGGCTGGTACGGCTATTCCGTAGCGGTGGCACTGCGCGGCAAAAAAATCCCAATGCTACTTTCGGCGCGTGATTACGCGTACAGCTGCGCGACGCGCACGCTGGTGTATCGCGGACAGGAAATTTGCAGCGGACCCGCGTTGGGAAAATGTCTCGCGTGTGCGGCACAAGTGTACGGCGCGCCGAAAGGTTGGATTGCGGCATTGGGCGTTGCCGCGTTCAAGGCGCTGCTTCAACAACGCATGAACGGGTTCCACAACGTCAGCACGTATGTGGGCGAAATTGCGGAACGCGATTTTTTTGGTGCAGAACATCAAGCGCCCATTCACGCAGTGATACCAAGTTTTCAAGCAGATTCTGAAACGCGCGAACACGCCGACACGGAAACACTTCAGAGTTACTTGGAAAAATTGCCGCGCGAGCCGTTTATTCTTTTTGTCGGCGCGATTCGACGCGTAAAAGGAATTGAACAATTGTTGGAAGCGTACGAACGACTGGACGCGCCGCCGCCGCTCGTCCTCATCGGCACACTGGAAAACGATTCGCCACAGCAATTTCCGCCGGGCGTAAGCGTGTTGGAAAAATTTCCGCATCGCGCGGTGATGGCTGCATGGGAACGCTGTCTGTTTGGAGTGCTGCCTTCGTTGTGGCCCGAACCGTTGGGCAGTGTGGTGTATGAAGGCATGAGTCGCGGCAAAGCCGTGATTGGAACGATTCCGGGCGGACATGCCGACATGATCGTGGATGGCAAATCGGGTTTGCTCGTTCGGCAGGGCGAGACCGACGCGCTCGAACGCGCCATGCGCGCGCTGCTGACCGACAACGATTTGCGCGAACGTCTTGGACGCGCCGCGCGCGAACGCGCGGAATTGTTTCGCGCGAGACATGCCGTACCGAAATTTGAACAGCTCTATCGCGAAATTATCGCGTCCGCGTCAACCGCGTCGCACAGACCGCCGGCAGTCGTCGGCGTGAAATAAGAATTTCGACTACAGGACAGATTTTTGTTGACCCGTTTATTTTCGCCTTCATTGGTCCTTGCGCATTTACGCACGCCGCTGTATGCGGGCGCGTACGCCTTGATTGCGAGCGCCGCAGTTACATCGGGATTGGGGCTGTTGTACTGGGCGCTTGCCGCGCGTTTGTACGAACCGGCGACACTCGGCTTGAACTCGGCAGCCCTCTCCGCGATGCTTTTTGTTTCCGGCATCTCACAGTTGAGTTTGAATGGCGTGCTTGTTCGTTTCATTCCCAGCGCAGGAACTCATTCCGCGCGATTTGTTGTACTTGCCTACGCGGGTTGTCTCATAGCCGCACTCGGTGCGAGTTTGATTTTTCTTTTTGGTGCATCGGTGTGGGCGCCCCGGCTCGCGCCCCTGCAATCGAATTTTTTGTGGTCCATATCGTTTGTGGTTGCGGTGATGGCGTGGACGATTTTTGCACTGCAGGACAGTGTTTTAACCGGTCTGCGTCAGGCACAGTGGGTCCCGCTGGAGAATAGTCTTTATGCGGTTGCAAAAATTGGCGTTCTCGCATTCTTTGCGGTGGCATTTCCGGCAACGGGCATTTTTATTTCTTGGAATTTGCCGGTGCTGCTGCTGCTCGTGCCGGTGAATGTTTTGATTTTTCGGGTGTTGATTCCGCGCCATGCGCGCGCAGGAATGACGAATCAACCGCGCCTGCGCGCGCGGCAGATTGTGGAACAAGTAGCGGGCAATTATTTGGGCACACTTTTTTCTCTCGGCTCGACCACACTCTTGCCCATTTTGGTGACAACGCTGGAGGGCGCGGCGGCGAACGCGCATTTTTACCCGCCGTGGATTATAGCTTCCGCGCTGCAACTCGTCGCGCTCAATATGGCAACGTCAATGACGGTGGAAGCCTCGTTCGACGAAACAAAGTTGGCTCTGTTCGCGCGACGCGTCATGATTCACACCGCGCGTCTCGTCATTCCGTGTGTGGCTGGGATTTTCATCGCCGCGCCGTTTTTGTTGGCGCTGTTTGGAACGAGCTATGCCGAACAAGGCACAACCCTTTTACGCTTGCTCGCGCTCGCGGCGATTCCGAACATGTTTGTGGCGGTTGCCATCGGACTGGCGCGCGTGCAAAATCGCGCCTGGCTTGTTACGTTGATTCAAGGCGCGCTCTGCCTTTTTGGATTGGGCTCGAGTTACTTTCTGGTGCCCGTTTTGGGAATCAGCGGGGTTGGCGTTGCCTGGCTGCTTGGTCAATCACTTGTCGCGCTAGGCGTGATGGCAGCCATCGGCAAGCGCGTATGGGGAGAACGTTTCCTATGAACAATTGGCAGAGCAGCGGTTTTTTATTCATTGCCATTTTGTTTGCGATGATGCTCGGCGCGGGAATTTTCGCGTGGTCGCAAGCGCCGGTCTTTCAAGATGAATTTAACGGCGCGCAGCTCGATGTCGCAAAATGGAACACCTCGTTTCCAAGCGGTCGAACCGAACGCCAATTTTACGCAACCGACGCGTTTCAAGTAAAGAACGGCTCCCTCGCCATCCGGGCGGAGGAACGCGCGATGGAAGGATATGCCTACACGTCGGGCATGCTCACAACACAAGGCACCTTCGATTTTCAGTACGGCTGTTTTGAAATTCGCGCGCAAGTTCCAAAAGGTCAAGGTTTGTGGCCCGCGTTTTGGCTCTTGCCGACAAGCCGCTCACGTTGGAACGAGATTGATGTGTTTGAAATTCTGGGACATCAAACGGACAAAGTGTATCTGACGAATCATTGGAGCAGTCCGACGCGCGAACTCGTCTCTGCAAAAGGTTCCTTCGAGGGTCCCGATTTTTCGGAAGGGTTTCACACGTTTGCGGTGGATTGGCAGCCGACGGAAATTATTTGGTACGTGGACGGCGTGGAGCGATTTCGTTCGACACAAGGAGTACCTGACGAGCCAATGTTCCTGTTGGTGAATCTCGCCGTCGGCGGTCAATGGCCCGGCGACCCCGATGCCACGACACCGCTGCCGAGCGAGCTGTTGATTGATTATGTGCGCGTGTACCGCGACGGATGTGCCAGTCCAATTCGCTGCTGGCTGCAGGTCGGAGCGGCGAGCGCGTGTCCGGTGACGCGATCGCCCAAAAAAGCAGGTCAGCCAAGTTTTTTCATGAAATCCGTCGAAACGCCGCGTCAACGGCGGGTGTCACAGCATTTTTGAAAAACGGCAGAGACAACCTTGATGGATTCCAGAACGCCCGCGCAAGTGCGCGAACACTATGAGGTTGAAAAAAAATTGGCAGCGCGTCTGCGGAATGCCGCGCGCGCGGAACGCAGGGCGCTCTATCACACTGTGTACGACGAACGCCTGCGCGCGATTCCGCATCATCCACTCTTGACGCGCGCCACGAACGAACAAGCGCGTGCGCGCGCGGTGACGCCGCAGCTGCGTTTGATTCGTTCCTTTGTGCATCGCAATTCTGTTTTCATGGAAGTCGGACCCGGCGATTGCGCGTTGGCGATGGCGGTGGCGCAGCATGTGCGCCATGTGTATGCGATTGATGTATCGGACGGATTGGTGCAAGATGCGGTCCGTCCAAAAAATTTTGCGCTGTTGCTTTCCGATGGAATCAGTGTGCCTGTTCCGCCAAATTCGATTGACCTGGCGTACAGCAATCAAGTGATGGAACATTTGCATCCCGAAGACGCATTTGACCAGCTGTGCCATATCTATACCGCGCTCAAGCCGGGCGGCGCGTACCTTTGTATCACGCCGAATCGTTTGTCAGGACCGTGGGACATTTCCAGAAATTTTGATTCGGAGGCAACCGGGCTGCATCTAAAAGAGTACACGATTACGGAAATGCGCCAACTGTTTCGCGCCGTTGGATTTGCACAAGTGAAAACATTTGTGAGCAGCGGCGGAACCCGCTTGTCGCCGCTGATGCCCGTCGAACTTGTCTGCGCGATAGAGTGGGCGCTGGAAAAAATTCCGCGCGGGTTCACAAAACAAACCGCGAACGCCCTCGCGGCAATCAAAGTGCTCGCAATCAAATAGTGCTGTGCGCTTTGGCACCTCTGCTTGAGGTCTTGCAGCGCACAAAAAAACGAGAGCCGATTGCTCTCGTTTTTTTGTGCGCTGCTGCATTACAGAATGACCCAACGCGTCAACTCGCATCGCCTTCGCTGTCCGGCCCGCGTGTTCGCGCGCCCAACTCTCTATCCAAAATCAAAATCGCGCTCGCACTGTCTCCCGCCAACTTTAACTGGTCCACAATCAACTTGGCGCTCTTTTCTTCCTCCACCTGCTCGCTGATGAACCACTGCATCAACACCAGCGTCGCATAGTCCGGTTCTTGCTGCGCCTGTGCATACAGCGCATTAATCATCGCCGTCACCTTTTGTTCATGCGAGTACGAATCTTCAAACACGTCCAGCGGCGACTTCCAGTCCGACGGCGGAGCGTCAAAGCCGAGTACCAGAGCGCGTCCGTCACGGTCATTGATGAAATCAAAGATTTTCAGACCGTGCGCCAATTCTTCTTGATACTGTACGCGCATCCACTTGGCAAAACCCGGCAGCCCCTTGTCGTCAAACCATGAGGACATGGAGAGATAGACGTGGGCGGAATAAAATTCATTTTTGATTTGCTCATTGAGACTGTCTTGCAGAGATTGGGAAAGCATAATTCAAACTCCATTGTGGAAACAGTTGGACAAGCAAGGGGAAATTTGTTTCCCCAATCTCCTTGTCCACCTGTCTGCCAATTTACTGTCGGCGTATTTTTTCGATTGTCTCGGGAATCACCCGCATTGCTTGTTGCATCTCCCGGTCCGTGTTCTCGCGCCCCAAGGTAATACGCAGTGCGCCGCGCGCAATGTCCGGCGCGTACCCCAGCGCCGCGAGAACGTGCGACGGTTCGGGCGAACCCGCCGTACACGCGGAACCCGTTGACACCGCGACACCCGCGAGGTCGAGCGCAAACACCATCTCGTCGCCAATCGCGCCGGGGATGACGAAACTGCTGTGTCCGGGCAAACGTTCGGTGGGATGACCGGTGAGTTCCGCGCCGGGAATGGTTTCCAATACATGTTCGACCAACCTGTCGCGTTGTGCGCGCAAACGCGCGTTGGTTTCGGCGCGTTCGCTTTGTGCGAGCGCTAACGCTTTGGCAAAACCGACAAGGTATGGAACATTTTCCGTCCCCGCGCGGCGTCCGCGTTCTTGGTTGCCGCCGGTTTGCGTCGGCAAAATTTTTATCCCACTCCGTCCGTACAAAACGCCCACACCTTTCGGTCCATGAAATTTGTGTGAGCCCAGTGACATCAAATCCACATTCAAGTCATTGACGTTCACATTCAAATAGCCGCCCGCTTGCACCGCGTCGGTGTGAAAAGCGACGCCGCGCGCGCGCGCGAGTTTTCCGATTTCCGCCAGCGGTTCAATCGTGCCCACTTCATTGTTCGCATACATCACCGAAATCAAAACGGTGCGTTCTGTCATCGCGCGCGCGACATCATCGGGATTCACGATGCCGTGACGATTCACGGGAACGTACGTAATTTCAAAATCAAACTCGCGTTCCAGTTGTTCACACGTTCGCAAAATCGCGTGATGTTCAATCGGCGTGGTAATAATGTTGGGGCGTCCCTTGTGGTCGCCCGCGTTGTGGTCGCCCATCGCGCCGCGCGCTGCAAGCGCGACCCCGCGCAGTGCGAGATTGTTCGCTTCCGTTCCGTTCGCGGTAAAAATAATTTCGCGCGTGTGCGCGCCGAGAATATCCGCAACCGTTTGCCGCGCCTCGTCCACTGCCGCGAGCGCGCGCTGCCCAAAACGATGCAGGGAGGAAGGATTCCCAAAATTTTCTGTCCAATACGGCAGCATCGCATCAAGCACCCGCGCGTCCACAGGAGTCGTTGCGGAATGGTCCAGATACATCATACGCACCTCATTGTAATCAAAACCTTCGATGTTTCCAACCCCATGCGCTTGACGCGTGCTGAAAATTTTCAAGCCAAAGTGGAATATCATGGCGACTGCAAAGTCCCTTGACAAGGAGGTGTCATTTCGAACGGAGTGAGAAATCTCGGCTGCCGCGCGTAGTGAGATTTCTCGCATTCGCTCGAAATGACAGTTAACGCGACTTTGCAGTTGCCCTGAAGTGTAATATAGAACGGTTGTTTTAATCGCGCGCAAGTGATATAGTCTCCCTCACCATGAAAACCTTTTACCAAATTCTGGCAAACTCACTTGCCGCATTCGTCATCAACAACTTTGTGTGGTTTGCCGTCACCTTCTGGGTCTTTTTGGAAACGCGCTCGGTGATTGCGACCGCCGTCATGGCGGGCGTGTTCACGCTCACCGTTGCCCTTTCGGGATTTTTTCTTGGCTCGCTCGTTGACCGCTATCCGAAAAAATGGGTCATGGTTCTCTCGAGTGTCCTCCCACTCGTACTCTATATCTTGTCGGCTGTCATTTACATCAGTACGCCGAGCCAGGTATTCAAGGATCCCGGCAGTGTCCAACTTTGGCTGTTTATTGTTTTCGCGCTCGTCGGCGCGATTGGCGGAAATCTGCGCGGCATTGCTATCGCCACGCTCGTGACGATTCTTGTGCCGGAACGCGACCGCGACAAAGCGAACGGTCTCGTCGGCACGGCGAACGGGGTCGCGTTTCTTTTTGCGTCCATCTTTAGCGGTCTCGCGGTCGGCTTTGTCGGAATGACGTGGACGTTCGGGATTGCCGTTGCGCTCACCGTTCTCGTTTTGCTTCACCTGCTGCTGCTTTCCATTCCCAATTTGCCGCAAGGCGAAGGCGAGGCACATGCACACGCGCCGCACGCCCACGCCGGCGCGGTGCACGCACACCACTCGCCTGCAGAACTGCCCAAGAACGAGGGTGTAGATATACGCGGCACAATTCGCGCGATTCAAATGGTGCCCGGACTGTTCGGACTGATTTTTTTTCACACCTTTAATAATTTTCTTGGCGGCATTTTCATGGCGTTGATGGACGCGTACGGCTTGCTCCTTGTTTCGGTAGAAATTTGGGGTGCGCTGTGGGGCGTGCTGAGTCTCGGATTCATCGTCGGCGGGTTGGTTGTCGCGCGGCGCGGCTTGGGCAAAAATCCACTCCGTACACTTTTTGTTTGCAATATCGTGATGTGGTCCATCTGCTGCGTCTTTACGCTGCAAGCATCCATCGTCCTGATGGCGATAGGCATGTTCGTGTGGTTGTGCCTCGTGCCCGCCGTTGAAGCCGCCGAACAAACGATTTTGCAAAAAGTGGTGCCGCCCGAACGACAGGGGCGCGTTTTCGGCTTTGCGCAAAGTGTCGAACAGTCCGCGTCGCCCATCACCGCGTTTCTTATCGGTCCCATCGCGCAGTTCATTTTTATTCCCTTTATGACGACGGGCGCGGGCGTAGAGTTGCTCGGACCCTGGTTCGGCGTGGGCACGGACAGAGGGCTTGCGCTCTTGTTCACCGTTGCGGGATTCATCGGACTCGTCGTGACACTGTTCGCCATGCGTACGTGGTCGTATCGGATGTTGTCGCAAAAATATAAAGAACCGACGTCCGACTTGGTCGGTGTGACGGCGTCGTGAGGCGCGCAGGGAACAAAAAAGGGCAGCAACGAACACCGATTCCCTTGCTGCCCTTTTTCTTTGTACTCACAACACCGCCTAGGGCAAACGCATTTGAAATTGCCGCGCCTGCATGAAATAGAATTTCACGGCTGAAAAAAGACAAAATGCTCCGC
>CALMZO010000108.1 GCA_937870825.1 uncultured Chloroflexota bacterium
CAATGGGTGGGAATTCCTTCGGGGTTGTTGACGATGGCGTTAGGGCTTTATCTTTTGTGGAAAAATATGCGCGGCGATGGACACACGCACAGTGATTCTGACCATTCTCATTCGCACGACCACCCGCATCCCCGCGCGCACGACCACGAACACTTGCACGAACATTACCATCCCACTACCGATACCGTTACACTCGGGGGATTGTTTGCCATGGGCTTGATGCACGGCATTGTGCCCACGATTGACGCGCTCGCAATCATTCTCGTCGCGTTGAGCGTGAGTCAAATTGCGTTGGGTGTAGGTTTGGTTGTCGCATACAGTGTGGGCATTGCAGGGGTATTGATTGCAGTCGGCGCGTTATTTTTACGTGCTCAACGCGTGATTGTGGACAATCCGCGTTTTGAGCGACTCGCAGACCGCGCGACATTAATTGCCGCAATCGTGGTTATTCTTTTTGGATTGTCCCTTTTTGTGCGGACGCTGCTCGCAGTGGGTTTGCATGATTGAAGAGTGGGCACGGCGCGACCTTCCTACAAGGTGTAAGTTTTGATTGTCTCACCTTCACCATGACAGCAATCATGGAGTTGCTTGCATTTTTGAGACAAGGTGAGGATACTCTAATAGTTTTGGAAATACTCTTACCTCCGCCGTTCGAAAATGGTATACTGGCAGGACGACATGGGGTAGATGCATCTTCCCGTGATAGAGAACAAAAAGGTTTGACAAGTTCCCGCCTAATTCCTATAATGCGTAAGAGTTTCATGGAGCAAAAGTATGCCACACAAATTCACAATCCCCCAATTCAAATTGAACCGCAAAGGCATGGCGCGTTTTCTTGGTACCCTCGAAGCGCGCATTATGGAAATTGTTTGGAAAAAGGAAACAGTCAGCGTTCAAGATGTCTGTGACAAGATGGGCAAAGGCGCCAATTACAAAACGGTCATGACCGTGATGAATCGGCTCTTTGAAAAAGGGTTTCTCGAACGCAAAAAAGTCTCGCGCGCGTTCGTATATACAGCAAACGTCAATCGCGCGGAATTTTTGGAACAGGTGTCACATCAAATCGTTACGGGCTTGGTGAGCGATTTCGGTGATTTGGCGATGGCGCAATTTGTGGATGTCTTGGGCGAACAGGATCCTGATGCGCTGGCGACGCTGCAAAAACTGGCGAGAGAACGCAGCAAGCAAAAATAGACCTTGGCTCCGAATTTGGACATGACACACTCGAATGGTTTGCCGTCCGCACAGCGCGCCGCGCATGGCCTACTCATTGCGCTTTTTGGCATAGGTGGCGTTTTGTTCGCGCTGCTCGCGGCGACGCTATTTATGTTTGCCGAAACCTTGTTGCCGCATGTTGTCGAATTTTGTTTGACGATCTGGAACGCACTCTCGGTACAGCTCGCCTATCGCTTGATGTTCTTGGCTTTGATCGTGCTTGTCCTTTCGGCGCTTGCTTTTCTGGTGCGACTGTGGTGGCATGCGCGCTTGACCAAAAAGCATGTGCAAGAGCTCTTGACACAAAAGCGCGAGTTTTCGGGAAAGCTCTTACGCGCGGTGAATCAACTCGCGCTCACCGCTTGCGTGGACCTCGTCGCCGCACCACAGCCCTTTGCGCTGTGCTATGGATGGCTAAAGCCGCGCGTTTTGGTAACGACAGGGTTGGTGGAAGCAATGGACGAGCATGAATTGTCGAGCGTCCTCGCGCATGAAAAATATCATTTGACGCAATATGACCCGTTTAAAATTCTCATCGCCCGCGCGCTGCGCGACGCGGTCATCTTTTTTCCCGTCCTGAAGGATTTGGTAGAAAACTATTTGCTTCTCCAAGAGATCGCAGCAGACCAACACGCGTTGGCACATGGTGCCACGCGCGAGACGTTGGCAAGCGCGCTCTTAAAAGTGTTTCGTTCGCCAGCATGGGACGCACTCGGCGTCGGTGCGTACTCGTCCTTTGGCGAACGCGTACAGCACTTGGCACAGCCGCAACGGAAATTCAACTGGCACATCTCGTGGATGCGCGTGCTCGTTAGTTTTATAGCGGTGATTTTGCTCGCGCTTGCGGTTCTGCATCCTATGGCGCCGATGGGGCTCGGCGAAGCATTACATGACGATTGCCATCACGTTGCGACGCTTGACATTCACTCGATATCCGTCTCTCGCTCTTGAAAATTTTTTGGCTGGAAATCTTATAGGATGTAAGAAATAGGAGAAAAAAATGAACAATTCCAAATTTCGCGCGCGATTGCAATACACTGCCATCAATCTCGCGCCGAGCGTGGTGATTCTTGGCGTTATCGCTTTTGGCGCAGCACTCCATGCGCCATGGTTAGAATTGTCATGGAATAACGATGTGCTGTTTGTGCTCCTTGCTTTTGCCGCGCTCTTGCCCCTGATGAAACTCCCGTTTTTGTTTCTCACGGTCGAGGAGCCGATGTTCTGGCAATTTGGCACAGGGGCAGGAGAAAGCGTAGAGGAACGCACCGCGCGCGTTGAAATCTTGCAGCAGCGCAGAGAGGATTTGAGGTTGGAAATCCTTCAATCTGGCGAAGCGCATCAATGAATAACGCGTTGCCCCTGACGGCGAAAAAACCGCGCCGCACTTCCATTTGGGTTTTCATCGGACTGTTCGCGGCCATTGCCGTTGTACTGTTGCTCCTGGCTTGGGCAGTCCAAACCAAAAGCGCACCTCCGCTCGCGTCAGGTGTCGCGCCCGATTTCACACTCAAGACATTTGAAGGACAAAGCATTACCTTGTCGGAACTGCGCGGCAAACCCATCGTTATCAACTTTTGGGCTTCTTGGTGTATTCCGTGTCGTACCGAAGCGCCAATCCTTGAACGCGCGTGGAAGGACTATCGGGAACGCGGGTTTATTCTCTTGGGGGTGGACTATGTGGACACTGACGACGCAGCGAGAAAATTTATTCAAGAGTACGGTATGACCTATCCGAACGGACCTGACCTCGGCACGCGCATTTCGCAAACGTATCGCATCACGGGCGTGCCTGAAACATATTTCATCACGCGCGACGGAAA
>CALMZO010000109.1 GCA_937870825.1 uncultured Chloroflexota bacterium
ACGCCGAGAAAAAGACTTTCGTCGTCCATCGCGTATTTCATCGCCGATGCTTTGTCGCTCGGATTGTGTTCGGCGGGCAATGGTTTCGTCACTTGCTTGAAATGGTCGTACGTGTCATAGAACGTCACGCACGGCGAATAGATTTGCAAGAACGAAAATCCTTTGTGCATGATGGCTTCTTTGATGAGTTCCGTCATTTCTTTGGGCTTGGACGAAAAGCCGCGTCCAATCCACGTTGCGCCCGACGCGAGCGCGAGCATCAATGGATTCAATGGGCGGTCAACATTTCCGTACGGCGTAGATTTTTTCTCCAGCCCAAGCGGCGATGTCGGCGATGCTTGCCCTTTGGTGAGACCATAAATTTCATTGTCCATCACGATGTAGGTAATGTCCACGTTGCGGCGCGCGGCGTGCGGGAAATGTCCCATGCCAATCGAGAACGCGTCGCCGTCGCCGCCCACCGCGCAGACGACGAGTTCGGGACGCGCCATTTTGATTCCGGTCGCGAGCGGCAGCACGCGTCCGTGAACGCCGTGAAAGCCGTACGCTTTGCAGAACGCGGGGAAACGTCCCGAGCAGCCGATGCCCGATGCAATCACCAATTGTTCAGGCGGGATGCCGAGTTCCGAGACGGCTTTGTAAAAGGATGAGAGTACGCCAAAGTCGCCGCAGCCCGGGCACCAAATCGGCTTGACATCGCTTTTGTAATCGTTCGGTTTCAGATTGACTTTATCAAAATGGAGTGGAATGGTCTGTGGTTCAATCAACATTATGCTTTCACCTTGATCCCTTCGTACACTTGTTTGATCTTGTCATACACATCGCGCGCGGCAAGCGGTGTGCCGCCATAGCGCGTCAGATGAAGTATTTCGCGTTCAAACTGCGCTTGCAACATGCGTCCGAATTGTCCGGCATAGTTTAATTCCGGCACAATAATTTTTTCGCGCTTGGCGATAAATTCGCCCAAATGTTGAACCGGCAGTGGAAACAACAATTTCGGATACAACACGGCAACAGGCATTCCTTCGCTCTGCGCGCGCAGCACGGCTTCCTTCACGGGGCCGATTGTCGAACCCCAACCAATCACCGCGACGGACGCGTCCATGTCGCCGAACGTTTCGTACATTTCCCACGCTTCATAGTCCTTGAGCGCGTTCGCCAATTTACGCGCGCGTTTGTGGAAATTGCGCGTGTGCAATTCAACCGTGTACGCGGGCGCGCCGCTTTCTTCTTTTTCCAAACCTTCTGCCGTGTATTGACCGCCGGGCATTCCGGGCAATGACATCGGCGAAATTCCATCCTCGGTAACTTTGTAGCGCAAGTATTCGCGTCCGCCCGAACCATTGCCGTTCGCCCCGTTGTGCGAAACATTGCTCGGGTCCCACAACACACGCGGTTCCAACTTGACGCGGCTCAAATCAAACGGCGGAATCGTCACCACGCGCACGCTCATGTCCTGGTCGCTCAAAAAGATGACGGGCGTTTGATATTTTTCCGCGAGATTGAACGCGTGCACGATTTGATAAAAACAATCTTCGACGGACACGGGCGCAACAACAATGCGCGGCGCGTCATCCGCCGCGCCAAAAATCGCCAGGCGCAAATCGCCTTGCGAAACTTTGGTCGGCATCCCGGTCGAAGGACCCGCGCGCTGCACATCCACCACAACGAGCGGAATTTCGGTCATCGTCGCGTGTCCCAATGCTTCCACCATCAACGCGATGCCGGGACCGGATGTTGCGGTCATCGAACGCGCTCCCGCGTACGAACCGCCGAGACACATATTGATTGCGGCGATTTCGTCTTCGGCTTGAATCATCGTGCCGCCGATTTGCGGAAATTCCGCCGCGAGAAATTCCATAATGTCGGACGCAGGTGTAATCGGATAGCCCGCGTAAAAACGACAGCCCGCCGCAATCGCGCCGATGGACAATGCTTGATTGCCACTCATCACCAGACGTTCTTGTTCGACAACGCCGGTTTCGGGAATCAAATGGTACGGTGATTCTTTTGCGATGTTACTCTCGACGTACTCGTACCCCGTTTTGAGCGCAAGCAAGTTCTGGTCGAGCAATTCTTTTTTGCGCCCAAGTTGGCGACGCACCACTTCTTCGGCTTTGTCGTACGGCAAGTCAAACAATTTCACCATCGCGCCGATGGTGATGATGTTGCGTCCGCGCGAGAAATTGATTTTCTTGGCGATGTCGTTCAAGGGCAGACCGTATTGTTTGATGCCGCCGCCATTCGCGGCGGGCGGTTTGCCGTCATTCGCATTGTAAATCAAAACGCCGGTGGGTTTGATCAGGCTGTAATAATTGTCAATGGATTCTTGGTCGAAAGCAATCAGCATGTCCACATCGTCGCCTTGCGAGTACACCGGCTCTTCCGATGCGCGCAATTGGAACATGACGTGGCCGCCTTTGATTTCGGCGGGAATGGTACGCGTCGTATAAATTTCGAGTCCCGAAAATGCCGCGATGCGCGCGACAATTTCGCCGGTGGTGACAATCCCACCCGTTGCCGAATCGCCGCCGACGCGGACTGTAATATCTGTAAGTGCCATGAAACCGACTCCTCAATTCTAAATTCAAAGGATAAACATTATAACACGCGCGAGAGCAGCATCGAAATTAAATCTTGCGCTTTGCTGTTAAACGACGGGCGCGGGCGATTGGTACGCGGCATCGCGCGGCAAAAGATGCGGCGCGTGCGGCGCGTGCCAATGAAAGACCGCTTGCGGCGGACCGAAACGACAATCGAACGAGAGCGCGATATTGACGATGCCGAGATTGCCCGCCGAGATTTTGCTAAAGTTGCGCCGAATGCCCAGGGCTTTGATCTTGTTGACGGTTTCCGCAATCAAGTCAAAACCAACCACGCTGCCTTGCAGCGAATTTTCAACCGCCGCAATCGTCATGTACGAATCGGTGCCGTTAAAATTCAGATGAATGAAACCGCGAATGTGTTCGGGCGGACCTGCCACATAGACAATGCTCTGCGGGCCCATCGAAGCGAACGCATTGCGCAACCAACGCCGATAACGCAAGTCGGCAAGCGCGCGCGGAAAACGCGTGTCCGCGTGATAACGTCCGTAGCGAAACGCGTTCTCTGCCAATTGTTCGACCTGTTCTTGGTCTTGAGGTGTTGCCACGCGCAGCGGATTGCGCGTCGCGGGAACATGCACCGTTTGGACGTGCTTGTGAATCACTTCAAGCGTACAGTCCACAAAGCGAAACCCGTTGTCTTGCAAAAGCGAACACCACAGCGGGTCGGCAACAGGCACCGACGCCGAAACAAGTTCGACGCGATTCGTCTCTGCCCACTTTTGCAATGCGGCATGGAACGCGTCGCGGTTCGCGGCAACCGCGAGCGCGTCACCGACTTTGTAATCGCCAACCGGAAATCCAAAGATGTCCGTATCCCAAGGCAGTACCGCGACATTTCCCCATTCAGGATGTTCTGTCGAGATGGGGAGATAATTTGTTTGAAACATCAAGCGAATCCTCGATTGTAAAAGATGTGTCGGTCATTTGACGAATGGTGTACGGCGGACGCGCCATGACGCGAAAATGAACGCGCGCCAGATATTCTCCAATGATGCCGAGTCCGAACAATTGCGCGCCGGAAAAGAGCGCGCTGATGGCGGCAAAGAATCGAAAGATGGATAAATTTTGACGGTCCACCAAATAATCGACCAAGACAAAGGCAAGCAGCACCAAGCCAATCAACGTGACGGCAAAGCCGAGCAAACTTGCAACGCGGAGGGGCCACGTACTAAACGCCGTCGTCACGTCAAACGCGAGCAGCGCGAGTTTGAAAAAATTGTAATTTGATTTTCCGACGCGGCGCGCGTCATGCCGCACCGGCGTCGCGGCAAAACGCGTTGTCCCCCATGTGAGCAGCACATCAATCACGACGAACGGCGCGTTGTAATTGGTGAACGCGTCGCGCAAGCGCGCGCGAAACGCGCGGAACGCGCTGCCACTCGCCGCCGTTTCGACACCCGTCGTCCATCGCAAAATCAATCGCGTCAAGCGGGTTGACACGCGCCGCCAAAAGGTTTGCCGCGTGACGATGGGCGTGCCGTACACGACATCATATCCTTCCGCGAGTTTGTCGAGCAGCAACGGAATTTGGTCGGGCGGATGCTGCAGGTCGTCGTCCATTGTGACGATGATGTCATGGCGCGCCGCGCGAATGCCCGCCAAGAGCGCGTTTTGCTGCCCGGAGTTTCGGAACAAATTGATGCCGCGCACAAAAACATGTTGGCGCGCGAGCTTTTCAATCGTCTCCCAACTGTTATCGCGGCTTCCATCATTGACCAGAATGATTTCAAACGCGGGAGTTTCAAACGTCGCGCGCAGTTGACGCACCAATTCGTCCAGCGTGGCTTGGCTGTTGAAAACGGGAACGACGACGGAGCATCCGGTGGAAGAATTTATGGCTGCACCTCAAATGAAAAAAGTGTGTTGTCATCGCCGCGCGGGTTCACGGAGGGAATTACGTTGCCTTGCTCATCCAACAATGCGAGCCGAAGCGTCCATCTGCCCGCCTGAGCGTCGCGCGGAATGGGAACGGCATAGTACGCCTTGAACGCGTCATCGCGCACCCATTGACTTGTGGGAAAATCGCGCAAGAGCGAAACCGTCGTGGGCGCGAGCGCGCTGCCATCGGGATTGACCAACGTAAAGCGTACCATATAGTCGCGTTCCAGTTTTTCGAGCGCGCGCCAACTCGATGCAACATGCAACGTGTTGCCCGGTTTTTCCGCATTGCGTCCGCCGCTGTAACCCAACATTTCGAGATTCGGATAACGAATGTTGAGACGCTGTTGGACAAACACTTGCTCCGCAAGTGGAATGCGCGAACGCACGACTTGAATTCCGTCCAAGCGCGCGGTCTCGTTCAAGATGCCTTCGGTGGCGCGATCCACGAGCGCTACCTCGACGCGATAATCGCCGGGCGGCGTCCCCGGCGGAATATACACCAACTGCGAATCGCTGACATAGCTGCCTTTGCGCCAACGCGTGGTGGGAAAGAAGCCGCGCAGAGGTTGTTCCACGCGCTGCCACAACGCGCGTCCGTCGGCGTCGACCAAGCGCAGACGAACATTGTACTCGGCGTCCGGTTTTTTCTCGACCTGCCATGCGAGCGTGAGCCGCGCGCTTTCATTCGGCTCAATCTCAATTTTCTGTTGGGAGGTGCCGCGCGCGAGACTCACATTCCAACCATAACCAATCAATTCGATATTTCCAAAATTGACCTGCGCCGCGACGGGCGAATTCGGCGCGGTGGAAATTGGTTTGGGCGTGATGCGCAAGAGGGGACCCAACGCGGTGTAAAAAAATTCCGTTCCCGCGCTCGGACTACCGGGCGCAAGATACACCGCATCCGCGCGCGCAAATTTTTCGAGTTGTGTGAGTACGTCATCTTCGGTTGTGAACACACTGCCGACGCGCAAATCGGGACGTCGTCCTTCGACGCGCTGCATGTACAGCATCGAATTCGACTCGCTCCAGTTCCCGATAATGACGGCGCCCGTTTCGAGCGGCAAATCAAAAATCTCTGCCCAAAGACGATAGGGCTCGTCGTTTTGGCTGTAATCCACTTTGGGAAAATTTTGCCACGCGGCGTACAGCGGCAGCGCGAACAACAACAAAACGAGAATCGCTTGCGCGATATTCGCGCGCAGCGGATTTTTCGCGACGGCTTCAAGCCATTGAGCAAGCCGCGCGATGCCGAGTCCAAAACCAATCGCCAACACCATCACAGGCACAAGCAGATAGCGGTCAATATCGGGCGCGCGCGGTGGAATGCTAAACAGCGTGAGAAACAAAAAGGGCAAGAGCAAGAGAAAACGCGTTGCGCGATTCACTTGCGGAAGGGATGTGCGCGGGAATCCGAAAAATCCAATTGCCGCGAGCAAAATCCCGATGCCTGCAAACCAATTCCACAAGTACTGTCGCAAAATCAAATCGGCTTGCGGGAGCCAGCGTTCGATTGGGTACGAGGACTGACTGCTTTGCACTGTCGGCAAACCTACGACATAGTTGATGAATGCCTGCGGCGTGCCAACATAATCGGGCGCGGTGTGCGCGCGCAATGGCACGTACAAATAAAAAAGCAGCGGGACGAAAATGACGAGGGCAAGACTGAGCAGGAAGGCGCGTTCGCGCAAAACCGCGCGGCGCGTGAAATAAAGAAAAAGGAAAATGCCGGGCGCGTAAAAAATGCTTGTGCGGTGATGCGCGAGCGCGAGACCGTACAACAGCGCGCTGGTCCACAACGGCGCGCGTTCTTTACGCCACAACAGCAGCGACAAAAAAAGCGCGCCCGCGAGGAATGCGGTCAACGTATCCACTTCGGCGACAGAGGCATAGCGCCAGACTGCTTCGTTCGTCACAAACATCAGCGCGCCGAGAACGGCAGCCGCGCGATTGCGCGCGAGTTCAACAATGAGGAGAAAAACCAAAACCGCCGCGCCGGACGCGCACACCGCCGAAAACAAATTCATGCGATACGCCGCGTCGCCGAACGGAATCAGCGTGATAAAAATTTTACCGAGAAGGAGATAAAGGGGATAGCCCGTCGAATGGGCGAGGGCGAGCGCATAGGCGGCTTGCTGAAATTCCTCGCTGTTGAACATGCCGCCCAGCGTGGGCTGAAGCGTGCGAAGGTACAGCGCGCCCGCAGTGAACGCAACCAGCAGCGCGAGAATCCATGTCGAACGCGCGCGCACGTTGGCGCTTGAAGACAAACTCATTGGAGAACACGTCATGCAAAAAAAAGAAGGACGGGTGAGTGCGATTCAAATCCGGACGGGAAGGAAAAGCGCAAGAGGAGACAGGCAGAGAAATCAAGTGTGCACGACGCGCGTCAGTTCAAATGACCGCCGCACGCGCACGCGCCACCACAGCCGCAACCGCCGCCACCGCCGAGACTCGTCACACCCGAATCGTTTTTCGTCAACGCGATGAACAACGAAAGCTTGCGCGTGACCTCTTCATTTTCACAGTCGGGACATTGAATCGGCGCGTCGGCTTCTTTGATGGCGCGGCGTTTTGTGAATTCGCTTTCACAAGCGTCGCAGTGATATTCGTAAAGGGGCATAATCTTGAGTCCTCTTTTATTTTGGATTGAATACTCTCGTTGTATCGAATTGAAAGCCGGAGAGGATGCCTTCACCAAGGATGAACTGTCCTTCCGCGTGCCGCGTTGAACTTACAGGTGAGCGGAATACTAGAAAGTCTTGACGCTCCGGCTCAAATAGCCAAAGTTGGTCAACCCCAATCGAGAAATAGTCTTCATTTTTTCGCGTACTTGTTCCCAACGGTCGGTGGGTGAAATAACCTCGATGATGAGCTCAGGCGCGACTCCCAAGTATCCCTCTTCCGGGTCTTGTTGATAACGTTCTCGGGATACAAAAATTACATCGGCAGCGCGGATGCGGTCAGGATTACGTTGGATATAAATTCCTACCTCACCGACCAACACTTCACCCAGCTCACGCGGATAGACATATTGGTTAAGTTGATGCGCGATTCGGTTTTCGAGTGCACCATGTGTTTTAGCGGTGGGACTCATTTGCGATATCCTCCCATCAATGAGCTCGGTGCGCCCAATGTCACCCATCGCGAGCAATTCTTCGCCCGTTACAAGCTTCTCCTCGACGGCTGGTGTTTGTCCTAACGTAATCATACGCGTACTGCTCACGAGTGAAATAACAGCGTTTGCCTGACTTCATTAATCGCTTTGGTGATGTCAATCCCACGCGGACATGCTTCGACGCAATTGTAAATCGAACGGCAATCAAACACGCCGCCTGCTTCGCCGAGAATGTTCAAGCGTTTGTCAGTACCCTTGTCGCGCGAATCGAAAATAAAACGATGTGCCTGCACAATTGCGGCAGGTCCGATGTATTGACGGTCTGCCCAAAATGTGGGACACGAAGTGGTGCAAGCCGCGCACAAAATACATTTGGTGGTATCGTCGAAACGTTCGCGCTGTTCGACGGTCTGCAAACGTTCGCGTTCGGGCGGCGGTTCATCGTTGATGAGGAACGGTTTGACGGCGCGATATTTTTCAAAGAAACCTTCCATGTCCACCACAAGGTCTTTGACAATCGGAAAGCCGCGCATGGGTTCGACGGTAATGGCGTTGCCGCGTGCTTGTTTTTGCGCTTCACGCATAATCAACTTGCATGCCAGCTGATTGTGACCGTTAATCATCATCGAATCACTGCCGCAGATGCCGTGCGCGCACGAACGGCGCAGCGTCAATGTCCCATCAATATACCACTTGATGTGGTGCAGTCCATCGAGCAAGCGGTCTGTCGGGTCCGCGTCAATTTTGTATTCTTCCCAATGGGGTTTCTTGTCCGTTTCGGGATTGTAACGTTTGATTTTGAAATGATACTCTGGCACTCGACGCTCCTCAATGAGCAAGATGTTCACCTACCAATGTCCCGTCTTCCAATACAAGCGCATTCCAATCGGCACGCCGATTACAACACCAACAAGGATGCCGATGACTAAACCGATGATGCAAGTTATGTCGGGCATTGCCCCTACGTAATCAACTGCGACAAAATTTCTCGTGGCACACTCGCGCGCAATTCTGGAAATTCTTCCAATAACCGCGCAATGTCAACTAAATCTTTTTGCCGCTTGCTGGGGCGGCGTTTGTCATCTAGAAATGCCCAAACTTTTCCACGCAACAAATCGGTGGGATTCGCGACAGGCAGAACTAAATTCAAAACCTCTTGCGGCGTTGCGCGTGAAAGAAAACTTGCATAGCGCGGGTCAAGTTGAATCTGCACACGCAACCGCGAATTGGGTGACTCAACATTCAAACTATGCGGAAAGCGTTTGACGGTAAATTTTTCCGCGAGCAATTTCTCGGCGCGTTCCAATTCTTCGACTGCAATGACAATATCGAAATCGAGTGTCAACACCGGATCGGTGTACGCGTTGACGGCAACACCCCCAATCACACAATACGGAACCTTGTTCTCGTTTAGTGTGTTGACGAGTTGCTCCAAAAAGTCTGCGCGATCCAAAGTCACTGCTTTCCAAAACGCGAGCTCTTCCATTTGCTAATACATCCGCGCTATAACGTCTTCGGGCAACAACTCTCGCAAGTGTGGGAAAACCTCTAAAATCCGTGCAATGTCCGCCAAATCTTTTTGGCGCTTGCTCACGCGCCGCGCGGAATCTTGCGCCGCCCAAATTTTGCTCATGAACACATCGCGCAAACTTGCCACGGGCAGTTCAAGTCCCAACACTGGGCGCGGTGCGGCGCGCTCGATAAATCCTTCGTACCGTACATCCGTTTGCACCTGCACGCGAAAATCTGAATTGCCTATCGAAACACTAAAGAACGGCTTGAAGCGGCGCACCTGAAAATGATGTTGAAACAATCGCTCCACTTCGGGCATTCGTTCCGGCGGGACGACAATATCGAAATCGAGACTGATGACCGGTTCGACGTAGGAGCTTACCGCCTGTCCGCCAATCACACAAAATGGAATGTCGTGCGCTTGCAAAAGCCCCGTTGCTTGTTGCAACAAGCCATGTGGGTCGGAAATCGCACTCCGCCACAGCTCCGTTCGCTGCGGTTGTTGTGTATCTGCCATAGACACACCTTCAACGTGGAAAACACTAATCCCACGTTCCTGCACGCGCGTACAACGAAAATCCGATACCAATCCCGATGATGAGACCAATGAGGATGCCGACGCCAAGACCAAGCCAGAGCCACATCGCAGAACGCAGATCGCAGATTGCAGATAGCAGACAACATGAGCGATTTGCCATCTGCTATCAGCCATCGGCTAGTATTTCCTCTCCTGCGGCTGATACTTGGTAATCGTCACCGGCTTGTATCTGAATTCGACACCGCCGTTGTTTTTATACGCAAGCGTGTGTTTGAGCCAATTCACATCATCGCGATTCGGAAAATCTTCGCGCGCATGCCCGCCGCGCGATTCGGTACGATTCAACGCGCTGGTCGCGGTCACATACGCGAGGTCAAGCAAGTAGCCGAGTTCGAGAGCTTCAAGCAAATCGGTGTTGAACTTGCTGCCTTTGTCCATGATGGAAATATCCTGGTACGCTTCGCGCAAATCGTTGATGGTGCCAATTGCCGCTTTCATGTCCTCCGCGTTGCGGAATACACCAACCTGATTGTCCATCGTCAACTGCATTTTCTTGCGAATGTCCGCGACGGATTCTTTGCCGTTCGCATTTTTCAATTCTGCAATTTGCGAGACCGCGATTTCGTCCGCTTTCGGCGAAATGTCAGACCACGCGGCTTCTTTGATATAACGCAGGGCGTCGAGTCCACTGCGTCGTCCAAACACCAAAATATCAATCAAGGAATTTGTGCCGAGCCGATTCGCGCCGTGGACGGAAACGCACGCGCATTCGCCCGCCGCGTACAAACCTTTGACGACGGTGTTCTTTTCGTCGGAAGTCACGCGCCCGACCAAATCGGTTGGAATGCCGCCCATCGCATAATGCGCGGTGGGTTGAATCAAAAACATTTCTTTCATCGGCTCAAGTCCTTCATAGAGCCGCACAAATTCCAAAATGTCCGGGAGCGCGGCTTCGAGTTGATGCGCGGTCACTTTTTTGCCGCCGGGCGCGCTTTTGTATTTGTTAATCGTTTCGGGACGCACGTCAAGCCATACCGCATCTTTGTTCGGACCGACACCGTTGCCCGCGCGCACTTCTTCAAAAATGTAACGCGAAATCATGTCGCGCGGCGCGAGTTCTTTCATGCTCGGCGCATGGCGTTCCATGAAACGCTCGCCCTGTGCGTTGAACAAAATGCCGCCTTCACCGCGCGCCGCTTCCGAAATCAAAATGCCTTTTTCGTACACGCCCGTCGGATGAAATTGGAAAAATTCCATGTCTTCCAGCGGAATGCCGCGCCGCCACGTCACGGCGACGAGGTCGCCCGTGAGCGAATGCGCGTTCGACGTGACTTTGTAGATTTTTCCGAAACCGCCGGTTGCCAACACAACCGCTTTCGCGTGAAAGATATGAATTTCGCCGGTCGCAATTTCGACTGCCACGCACCCGCGACACTCGCCGCCTTCGACAATCAAATCGAGAACCTGAAACTCATTGAAAAATTTTGTGTTGTGTTTGACGTTTTGTTGAAACAACGTTTGCAAAATCATATGACCCGTGCGGTCAGCCGATTTGCACGAGCGCATGACGGGAATGCGTTTGCCCGGATTGTTCGGGTCAGGTTTTGTGTGTCCGCCAAAACGACGTTGTTCAATTTTTCCATCGGGCGTGCGGTCAAACGGCAAGCCCATGTGTTCCAATTCGATGACGGTGAGGACCGCTTCTTCCGCGAGAATTTCCGCTGCGTCCTGGTCCACCAAATAATCGCCGCCCTTGATGGTATCAAAGCAATGCCATTCGGGATGGTCTTGTTCCATGTTCCCCAACGCGGCGGCGATGCCGCCCTGCGCGGTGCCCGTGTGCGAACGCGTGGGGTACAATTTTGTAATGACCGCGCAATTCACGCCCGCGCGCGCCAATTCGTACGACGCCCATAGTCCCGCTCCGCCTGCGCCCACTACCACTGCATCAAATTTGTGTAAGGTAGCCATGTGTTTCCTATACCGCGTTGAATGTAAAAATTACGAACGCGCCCATGATGATGAGCGCGATTTCTGTCAACACTGCGCCGCCCAGGAGGAAAACTTGCAGTGCGCGATTGTGAACGTAATCTTCAATCACATAGCGCACGCCAAACATCCCGTGCGTGAGCGAAAACACCAACAGGGCGAGGTCGTACGCACGCCAGAAAAATCCCGCCACGGGATCCATCCAACGAAAGATGATGAATCGAAAGTCAATTGCGTCCACGCCATAAATAAAGTGCATCAGGAAAAAATGAAACAGCGCAAGAAAAATCAACAGAAATCCGGAAACCCGCATAAACAACCAAATGTTGAGTTCTTGGCGATTCATCGGGCGGCGCTGTCTGCCGCGCACAATCGCTTCCACGCTGTCCTGATAATTTCCTGTACTGGTGTCCCTATCCAAACCCAACGTCGCAGAAGCGGGCGCGAGACTCGAAAGCAACGCAACGCCAAGCGGCAAGGCAATGATGCCCACGACCACAAGCGTCGCCAGCACCGGATTGTTGCCAAAGGGCTCCTCTTTGGCAAATACGAGCATCCAAATTCCGCCAACGGCAAAGAGTACGCCAGTGATGGTAATTTGAATATAGAATAACTTGCGCGCAATCGAGCGACTGGCGAGCATCGGGATAAAATCCGCGAGAATGATTCGCAGACCGTTCAAGGCGTGATAGAGGAGTCCAAACAGCAGGGCGACTTCGAGGATGCGAAAGGGCCACGCCTTGTAAATAAACAACAATTCATCAAAAACTCCGGGACCAAAGGTGGCAAGGAAAATATCAACAATGTGCAAAAGCAAAAATGCGAGCACACCGAGTCCTGCCGCGCGGTGAATCGCCCATGCCCATTGTCCCGCGCCGCCGCGATAGCGCAGCACACTTGAAGCGGTCTGAATCAAAGGAGCCATTGCTTTATCTCTCCTCCAGCCCGTCAGAACCAGTCGACGCGCCGGCAATGTAGAATTATACAACTGCGAGAACGCATCTCAAAGTACTGTGACAAGCCGAGTTCGCGCGCCAATGAGTTTGTTTCTGCAAAAGCGCGCAATCCAACTCGGTGGTTGAACGGGTTGGAATAATTTTGTCGCACAAAAATTGTAGCATAGACGCTCGTCGGCGTTCCGGGGGAACGCGCACAAGGCTTTCCCCTGTGTTCAGCCGAACGGCGCTATGCTACACAACCATCCTTCCGGGCGAGAGGGCTGATGCATTTCGCCCTCGTCGTTTTCTCATACCGGAATCGGTTCTTGCTTTTTTTCGCTGTCTTGTTTTTCAAAGACCGGAATGCGTTCGCCTTTTTTATTCAAGCGGAACAAGTCTTCCGGTTTTTCCAAAAGGTCTGTGTACAAAATTCCGTCGAGGTGGTCAATTTCGTGTTGCAGCGCGCGCGCCAAATTGTGCGACGCTTTGATTTTTACTTCTTTGCCTCTCCGGTTCCATGCTTTGACGGTCACATTCAACGCGCGCCGCACATTGCCGACATAACCGGGAATCGAAAGACACCCCTCTTCGCCAAATTGCTCGCCGCTTTTTTCAATGATTTCGGGATTCACCAGTTGAAGTTTGACCGGTTCTTCTTTTTCCTCATCCTCAATGACGCCCGGTTTCGCATCTATCACAATCACGCGCAAGCCGACGCCGATTTGCGGTGCCGCCAGTCCTTGTCCCGGCGCGTCCTCCATCGTCTCTATCATGTCATCTATTAACTTCTGGAGCGACGCATCAACTTTTTTTACACGTTTTGCTTTTTGCCGCAGCGCCGGATGTTCCGACGTCAAAATTTCTCGTAATGCCATTACTTTGCCCTTTGCTGTGCCAAGATGACGCATTGCCGAACGTCATCCGCGTCTTGGCACAGCACCTTTCCTTGAAGGAGAAGGGATGCCGGCGTTCACACGGAGCGCCAGTGGACTGCGCCTCAGCCTATTTTGTTTTCGACGGCGTTGTCTTGAGCAAGTACGATTTCCTGTGGCGCGACGCCGAGTCGCTGCGCGACGCGTTCGGAAAACTCATTGAGCCGTTTGCTGTTCCAGGACTCGAACGTTTCGACGATGTTGCCATTCGCGTCAATCAAGAATCCGGTTGGCACAAACGCAGGGTCAAACGCGCGCGAGACCTCGAATTCTGTATCGAGCAAATGAGGAAACGTCGCGTTGTTTTGCACGCGATAGTTGCAAGTTTTTTCTGCATTGTCCTGTGAAACACCCAACACCCGCAAGCCCGAATTCGCGTACGCGTTGTGCAGCCGTTCGTAAAATTTCCACGCGTAAACGCTGGTCGGGCAGGACGTTCTGAAAAAAATCGCGAGCGTCAACGGCGCGGAGCGCGCGTCGAACGCGTATGAATTTCCATCTACATCGCGCAAAACAAATTCGGGTGCGCGCTCGTTCGCTTGCAGCATGATTACTCGGTCTCTGGCGGTTGATTCATCACGGGCTTGGCCGCTTTTGCCGCCGATGCCGCAGCCGTTGCTTCTTTCGCGGCGGGCGCGGGCTTTTTCGTTTTCGCCTCTTCTTTCGCTTTGCGCGCCGCTTCCTCTGCCGCGTAATCGGTGGGCTTGATGGATTCGTAGTACGTTGTGGATTTCATCAACGTATCCAAATCGTAAATGTGATTGACGTGGCGCTCATAGCCCGCGAGTTCGTACTCGTTGTCCATCTTGATGGCATCGAACGGACAAAATTCCGCGCACATACCGCAGTTCATGCACACGTCAATATCAATATAGAACTCGGAAGCTTTCGGTTTCGGTTTGCCGTCGTCACCTACCGCGCGCACAATCCAAATACATTGCGGCGGACACACTTTGGCGCAAATCCCGCACGCGGTGCAGCGTTCGACGCCGATTTCTTCTTTGCCCGTCGCGGCATCGACAATCGGTTTGCCCGCCGCATCCAGCACCGGTTCGTACACCAAAAACGGAATAAAACGAAAATTTTCCGGCGGCTTGAGTTTGACTTCGGGGTATTCGACCGTAATCAAACCTTTTTGATGTACCGAGGCGCGTTCGCTCGCCACCTGCGGACTCGTCGCCTTGAGGAACGAACCCGCTTTTAAATTTTCTTGAATGTCGCTGGGATACGAACGCAAGAAGCGTTTGAATATCAGCCACATGCCTGTCAGAGTTCCGGTTGGAAAAAGTTTCATGTCGCTAGTTGTTAGTTATTGGTTATTCGTCATTCGTTAATCGCGGCTTGCGAATAGCCAATAACGAATAACGAACAACTACCGATCGACTGACCCCATGATAATATCCACACTGCCCAGCACGCCCACCATGTCGCCAATTTTGTGGCCGACGCACATTTGCTCCATCGTCGCGAGATTGATGAAATCCGCCGCGCGCACGTGATAGCGGTACGGATTTGCGGAACCGTCACTCACGACGTACCAGCCGAAATCGCCGCGCGGCGCTTCGATATGCGCGAGGATATCGCCTTTGGGAACTTTGAACGAGTACGCTTTTTTGCCCGCTTGAATTTCGCCGCTTGGAATGTCTTTGAGCGCTTGCTGCAAAATCTTGACGGATTCGCGAATTTCTTGAATGCGGCACCACATGCGGTCATAAATGTCGCCGTTCTTGCCGACGGGAATATCAAAATCAAATCGGTCATAAATACCGTACGGGTCCGCGCGGCGAATATCGTATTTCACACCGGAGCCGCGCAGCATCGGACCCGAAACGCCATAACTGACCGCGAGGTCCGGCGGAAGTACGCCGATATTTTTTGCGCGCACGTCAAAGATTTCGTTGTGGACGAGATACGTTTCCATTTCGTCCGCCACTTTGGGCAAACGATTGAACGCCAGTTCGTGCGCGACTTCGAGCCAACCTTCGGGCAAATCGCGCCACACGCCGCCAAACCGCATGTAATTGCACATCATGCGCGAACCCGATGCGGACTCGAACAAATCGAGAACGAGTTCGCGTTCCTCTAAACCATAAATCACAATCGGCGTAAAGAACGCGCCCAAGTCCGAATAGACTTGACCGATGCCGCCGAACATGTGCGAGACGATGCGGGTAAATTCATTCATGATAACGCGAATGTATTCCGCGCGTTCGGGCGGTTTGATGCCGAGCATTTTTTCCACGGCGAGAACGTAACCTGTTTCCATGCTCATGCCCGCGAGATAATCCAAACGGTCGGTGAAAGGCACATTCATGTAGTAATTGTTGCGCTCGCCAATTTTTTCGTGATTGCGATGAAGGTAACCAAATACGGGTTCGAGTGCCATCACCGTCTCGCCGTCGAGCGTGACATTCATGCGAAACACGCCGTGTGTGGAAGGATGCTGCGGACCGACGCTCACGACGATGGGCTGTGTTTTGAGCGCGCGCGAATCCCCTTGCTCAATCATCGGCGCCACGCGCACGATTTCGCGAATCTGTTTGTACGTCGTCGGGTCGAAATTTTTCGGATAACTTACATTGTCGTGCCACGGCACGCGGTCTTCGATGATGATGTGATGACCCTGGTCCCAACGCGTTTCGAACGGTTTCTTTTCTTGTTCGTAATACGGTTCTTTGTACGATTTGCGGAGAGGGAAACCCTCAAACCCCTCCCACATGAAAATGCGGCGCAGGTTGGGATGACCTGCGAATTTGATGCCAAAGAAATCGTACACTTCGCGTTCTTGCTGCAGCGCGCCATAGTACACAGAGGACGCCGAAGACACGACAGGATTTTCCTTGTCGTTCAAACTTACTTTTAACGCGAGAGGCGGACCGCCGCGCACCGTTGAGGCAACGTGATAGACCACTTCAAATCTGTCTTGCCAATCAACGGCAGTGACGGAATTGAAATAATCGTACGCGAGGTCCGGCGAATTTTTCAGCCATTCCAGCGCCTCCACAATCTTTGCGCTGTCAACGACAATGCCCGCGCTCGATGTGGATGTGACTGCGCCCGGCACGCCTTCTTTTAATAACGCGCCGACGCTCTCGGCGTCAAATGCTTTCGAATATTCTGCCGGTCGTACTTGGTCAGGTGATAAGACACTCATTCCGTTTTTCTCTCCAGATTTTATCGGTTGCAGCGGCTGGTGAAGGCAGACCAGCAGCGGTATGTGCCATAAACATTGTTAGAGTCGCCCAAAGTATATCCCGAGTATGCAGAACTGCCGGGGGTAAGTTGGAACGTGTGTTTGGAGACAGCAGTACTATAATTTTGAGGAATACTCACCGTTGGAGAAGCGAATATCCAGTAACTAGCGCCTGGTTGTTGGTTCTTAATTTGCCAGGTACAACTCATGTCGGGCGAGCATGCACCCCATCCCCTGAGATGAACTCCAATGTAATAAAGGTTCCCCGCTTGGCTCGATGAATACGAATAGAATTGGCTGCCACCTGGATAAGTATTGCCTACCATTGGACCCCATGGCGATGAAAATGTCCTGTAGCCTGCTTGAGCAACTCTGTAAAGACCGAGGAAAGCAATTGAAATTAGAAGCAGACTCAATGCAATATTTACATAGGCACGCGAAGACATGTTTACCTCCTTGTCGTTTATCTCTGCACAGCCTCGATTTGCCACTTGAGTGCATCTCGAAATCCTGCCTTACCCTCCTTGCTAAGTAGCGAATCCGTACTTTGACTGACTATCACAGACGTTGGCTTTGTAATGTCGGGAGCAGAGGAATCGATCCCGTGAGATAAAAGTGCATCGAGCGCCTTCTGCCTTTCTTCTGGTGTGCCTTTTGCATTGATTGAAAACATGTAGAAATATGAATTTGTTTTATAGATTTGTCTGTCTCCCCATATGTTCAAACCTGGGAAACCTAACGTATCAGCAAGAGTTTGGGCTGGTATGCCGATTCCAGCAACAACCAATCCACCACGAAACCAAGTTCTGAGCTGCGAAACATTTGCACTTGGCAGCGCATTACGATGAATGATTAGGGCACGTAGTTCACCTTTTTGCGCCAGCCCCGAGATTACTTTCCAATCTGCACTGTATCCATTCTGTAGTTCATTGTCGGCTAACGCGGTTGGTGTGAGCGTTACTTCCAGATCCGCCTTATTCAGGGGAAGCAGATACATGATTTGCGATGGGACGGAGGCGTCAGCCTGCTGGCTTTCCCAATACAAGTAACTAGCAGTAAGTCCTACAATAATGCTCAGTACCAAAATCATAGTTGTGACCTTACTGTTTAGAATTGCTTGTAACATCGTGTCCTCCTTTCTGACATTTCGCGTAAGCACCGTTGTTATCTGTGTGCCGTGCATGGAACCTCGCTGCGGCACCCTTCATGATTCCGTCGGGTGCTCGCCGTCCGGCTTTGGCAATTCGCTGATGACGTCGTCTTTGTCTGGCGATTCACTCTTTGCGGTTTCCGCGTGATGTTGTTCCGCTTGCAGAGCAAAGTTTGCGTCGGCTTTGTTTTCTTCCAATTTCACTTCGGCTTCGGATTTTGGAAGCGTCGGTGTCGCAGGAGTGACAATCGTTGGCGCGGGGTCTTGCTTACCTTCCATGCCGCTGCTCGCAGGAGTTTTATCGGTTTCAACCGGTTTGGGCGCGGCAGCAACCACAGGTTGTTGCGCGGCGGCTTCGGCGGCAGGTTTTGTCGCGGAGGTTGCAGGTCGCGCATCTGCGCCGGCTTTGACAATCGGTTTTGCTGCGACAGGTTTTGGTGCAGGTTTCGCGGTGGCTTCGCCTTCGCCTTTGCCGTGTTTCAATTCCGCGCGCGCGGCGAGACGAATATAGCGCGCTTCCAGCTCTTTTTCGTCGGCGAGCACTTGTTTAATTTCTACCGCGCGGCGCGGGTCGAAAATATCGGGACCGAGAATCGGTTCGGGGAGTTCGATGTGGTCTTCCGCTTGATACCACGGTACGTTGCGAACGGACTGCCCGTTGATTTTTTCATGCAATCGCAAAATCCCGTACAACAATGCCTGCGGGGTGGGGGGACAACCGGGGACATAGATGTCAACAGGAAGAAATTTATCAATTCCGGAAACGACATTGTATCCTTCTTTGAACGGACCGCCCGCGCTCGCACACGCGCCCATCGCCAAAACATATTTCGGCTCCGCCATTTGATTGTACAAACGCACAATCGCGGGGACCATCTTTTTCGTAACCGTTCCTGCCACAATCATCAAGTCCGCCTGACGCGGCGAAGGACGAAACAATTCCGAACCAAAACGCGCAATGTCAAAACGTCCGCCGCCCGATGCAATCATTTCAATCGCGCAGCACGCGAGTCCGAACTGCATGGGCCAAATCGAGGAACGGCGTCCCCAATTGTAAACCCCGTCAATCAGTTTCACGGCTTGGTCGAGCGGACCCGTCCAAACCTTTTTCTTGACCTCTTCTTCCATCCAAGCATCGTCGCTGTCCAGCACCATAATTGGCGCAGTCTTGTCAAAATCCATCGGAAGAACCTCCGCGCGGGAATCGAAAAAAAATTCGTAGGCGCAGCTCTCCGGCAGTTGATGAAACCTCCGGGTCTGCGCGGGGCGAATTTCGTTTGTGAATTATACCACAGGTTAGTCGCACGTATCAAACATTTTTTACATTTTCGCAAAAATAAAATCTTCTTTGACGCTCAATTTCATTGCGACTATAATCGCCGCGTTATAAATAAAGGAAAAAAATTATGCGCCCCGCAAAAATTTTAATCGTTGATGACGAGCCGCACCTTTTGAAATTGCTCCGTTCCAATCTCGAAGCCGCCCACTACAAAGTCATTTCCGCCATGGAAGGCGCGAGCGCGCTGCAAATGCTCGACAAAGAAGGCGCGGACTTGGTGATTCTCGACGTGATGATGCCGCACATGGACGGGTTCGAGGCACTGCAGAAAATCCGCGAACATTCCGTCGTTCCCGTCATTCTCCTCACCGCCAAAGACCAAGAAGTGGACGTTGTCAAGGGCTTGAAATACGGCGCGGACGATTACATTCGCAAGCCGTTCAGCGTTCACGAATTGCTCGCGCGCGTCGAAGCAGTGTTGCGGCGCGGCGCGCCGAGCGATGATGTGATGACGCAAAAGCCATTCGTCGCCGGCGATTTTACGATGGACTTTCAAAAACGCCGCGTCATCGTACGCGAGCAAGAAATCAAACTCGGTCCAACCGAATGGAAATTGTTGTCACAGCTGGTGCAGAATGCGGGACGCGTGATGCTGCATCAAGATTTGTTACGCAAAGTGTGGGGACCCGAATACGGCGGCGAAACGGAATACCTTCGCGTCTATGTGAATTATCTCCGGAACAAAATTGAACAAGACCCCGCGCATCCACAATATATTTTGACGGAGCATGGGGTAGGGTATCTATTCAAAAAGCCGGAATAGTGTCCTATGAGTACAATGCCCGAAACGAAATATGCGCGCAGCGGTGACATTAACATTGCCTATCAAGTGGTCGGCGAAGGTTCTTTGAATCTCGTTTATGTGCCGGGCTGGATCTCCAACGTCGAACTTGCGTGGGAAGAACCGTCCTACCGAAGATTTCTGGAACGTCTGGCATCCTTTTCGCGGCTCATTCTTTTTGACAAACGTGGTACTGGTTTGTCCGACCCAGTTTCGGATGATCAACTGCCAACGCTCGAACAGCGGATGGACGATGTACGCGCTGTAATGGACGCGGTCGGCGTTGAACGCGCCGCGTTGCTTGGTGTTTCGGAAGGCGTGCCAATGTGCGCGTTGTTTGCCGCAACATATCCACATCGCACGTTATCCCTCGTATTGTATAGTGGGTACGCCAAACGAATTTATTCAGATGATTATCCGTGGGCGCCGACGCGCGAGGAACGTCAAGTATTTTTTGATGCGATCGCGCAAGGATGGGGGGGAGTTGTTGATCTCAACACACTCGCACCAACGGTTGCACTTGATGATCGTTTCAAGCAATGGTGGGCGATGTTCTTGCGTCGCAGTGCGAGCCCGAAACGCGCGTTAGCGTTGGGGCGAATGAATACCGAAATTGATACTCGGTCTATCCTGCCAGCAATTCGGGTTCCGACATTGATTTTGCATCGAACGAACGATCACGACAGTGATGTGGGTGGTAGTCGTTGGATGGCGACCCAAATCCCGAACGCGAAGTATGTGGAACTCGACGGTGAGGACCATTTGCCTTTTGTCGGTGATGCAGAAGTGCTGCTCGATGAGATTCAAGAATTTTTGACCGGGACCCGTTCGGCGGTTGTACCTGATCGCGTTCTCGGCACAATGTTGTTCACCGACATTGTTGGTTCCACCGAACGCGCGGCGGAACTCGGCAATCAACGTTGGGCAGACCTCAATCAAGCGCATTTCAAAATTTTGCGCCGCGAATTGGAACGCTATCGTGGGCACGAGATTCATACGACAGGCGATGGAATCTTGGCAACGTTCGACGGTCCTGCGCGCGCGGTGCGTTGTGGTTCCGCGATGAGCGAGGCAGTCCGCCAACTCGGAATCGAAATCCGCGTCGGGTTGCATACCGGCGAATACGAATTAATCGGCAACGATATCGCGGGCGTCGCGATTCACATCGCCGCGCGCGTCATGTCAAAAGCAAGCGCAAATGAAGTTTGGGTTTCGAGTACAGTAAAAGATTTGATTGCGGGCGCAGGTATTGATTTTCAAGATCGCGGAACGCACGCGCTCAAGGGCGTGCCAGGCGAATGGCATCTGTATCAAGTGTTAAAGTAATGCGCCCGCATGAAATCTTGCACGCGCGCGAACTGCAATGGGCATAGAGTAAATCTACGGAGAATAGAAAATCATGGCAGATACACAATACGATGTCGTAATCATCGGCGGCGGACCGGGCGGCTATGTTGCCGCGATTCGCGCCGCGCAAATCGGAATGAAAACCGCGCTTGTTGAGCGTGATGCTCTTGGCGGAATTTGCCTCAACTGGGGCTGCATTCCCTCGAAATCACTTTTGGCAAACGCCCAAGTCGCGCGACATCTCGCCGATGCGAAAACGTGGGGCATCAATATCAACGGCTCGTACACGCTTGATTACAGCGTCGCGCACGCGCGCAGTCGTCAAGTGTCGCAGCGTCTCGTCAAGGGCGTTGGGTTCTTGATGAAGAAAAATAAAATTGATGTGTACATGGACACCGCGACGCTCAACGCAAACAAACAAGTGGAACT
>CALMZO010000110.1 GCA_937870825.1 uncultured Chloroflexota bacterium
AATCTCCCCGACGCGGGCGCGGGAGTGTATCACGTCCTCTATCGCGCGTGTTGGCCCGACAAGTCCTGTCACGACGGTGAATTCGCGTTCATGGTGCGGTGATGCCAATTTGAGGTTTGTGTTGGTGCGTGTATCCTCGTGTAAATTTTCTCCGTCGCGCGGATTCACGCAGGACTCACGCAGTGGAAAAATCGTTTTGAAGTGGAACTCGGCGGCACGCGCGGCACACTGCGCGCAAAAGAACGCGGGGAACAGTTCTATTTTGCGACGACGAACGCATACGGCGCAAGCGTCTGCGTGTCATCCAAAAAATCGCGCCCGTGCAAAATTTCCCCGCGCGAAATTTCGTCGCGCAATTCTTGGGAATGGAGCGGCTGCGCGTGTTCGCTGAAATTGGCAAGGACGATGACGCGCGCGTCGTTGACGCGTTCAAAGGCAAACAGATGCGCGCTGCCCGTTTCGCGCACGCGCATTTGTCCGCCGGAAAAAATGTCGTGCTGCTTGCGAAGCGCAATCAATTTCCGCAATCCCAAATAGACGCGTCCTTGCATCGTCGCGGGGTCCTTTCGCTTTTTTGCCGCGTTCCAATCAAAACGCGAGCGATGCACCCAACGGCTGTCGTACGATTTCGCGGGGTCGTCGCGGAACGCATAATCGTTGAGCGTGCCGATTTCATCGCCGAGATAAAGCAGCGGAATACCGCCGATGAGTGTAATGATGCCGTGAATCAAAAGCAGGCGGCGAATCGCAAATTCGATTTCGCGTTCGTCATTCTCTGCAAGCGCTTTTTCCAAACCGGCGAGCGACGCGGCGGTCCCCGAAATTCGCATGTCGCCCGTGTCGGGATTGAATTGAAACGGCAAGCCGCGCGCAAAGCTGCCGGGAAATTTGCCCGAATAAAATTCATTGAGAAAGCGGCGGTGGTCATAGCCGTTGATGCCGAGCTGCCACGCGTCGGCGTCGTCGAATGTCCAACCGATGTCGTCGTGTACGCGCACGTAATTGACCCACGCCGTCTCGCGCGGAATCTCAAAACGATGCTTCATCGAAATGTTGAGCAGACGCGTTTTGCGCGTGGCGAGTGAATTCCACAAGAGCGCCATGAGCAGCGGATTGTAGGACAGTTGGCATTCCTCCGCCGAAATATATTTCACCACTTCGTCGGGATGCACAATCGCTTCGGACTTGAACACGAGTCCGGGCGCGGCGATGCGCGCGAGCAAATTGAATGCCCGGATGAGCGTGTGCGCTTCCGGCAAATTTTCGCAATTCGTCCCCAATTCTTTCCAAATGAACGCAACGGCGTCGAGGCGCAGCACATCAATGCCTTGATTCGCCAGAAACAACATTTCGCGCGCCATGCTGTTGAACACGGCAGGGTTGCGATAATTCAAGTCCCACTGGTACGTATGAAACGTGGTCCACACCCATTTGTCCTGTTCGGGCAAGTACGAAAAGGAACCGCGCCGCACGTCGGGAAAAATTTCGCGCAGTGTTTTGTCGTACTGGTCGGGCATCGTGCGGTCGGGGAAAATAAAGTAATAGTCGTTGTACTCGATATCGCCTGCGCGCGCGCGCTGCGCCCACTCGTGGTCGTATGCGGTATGATTGAAAACAAAATCCACGACGAGGACAATGCCCGCCTCATGCAATCCGTCCGCGAGCGCGCGCAGCTGTTTCATCGTACCCAGCGACGGATTCACCTCACGATAACTTGTGACCGCGTAACCGCCGTCGTTCTGCGGCTGCGGCACCTTGAACAACGGCATCAAGTGCAAGTACGTCACGCCGAGTTCTTGGAGGTACGGAATCTTTTTGCGAATGCCCTGTAAATTTTCCGCGAACAAGTCCACATAACACACTGCGCCGAGCATTTGATTGGACTGAAACCACTGCGGATTTTTTTCGCGCTGGGCGTCGAGTTTTTGCAAGGCGGCGGGACGCGCGAACCACGCTTCGGCTAACAGCGCGCCGAGTTCTTCGAGGTGATAAAAGAAATCGAAACGCGCGCCGTACAGAGACACAAGGCGTTCAAGCAATGGCGGAAAATGTTCGCGCAAGCGCGCGCGGAAAATTTTCCATTGCTTGGGTTGCTCGCGTGCGTGCGATGCAAAACGCGCCTGCAATTTTTGTTGCAGGCGCTGGAGAGTCAATTCGACTTGGGCGGGATTCATCATAAAAAAGAAAAAGATACTATTTCAAAAAAATTTTGCAAAGAAATTTTTGAAATAGCAGGACTCTCTCTTTACATTTGAAATTCAAACCACCGATAGCCATACCGCGGTAATGCAAAATTCAACGTGTTATCAAACGCAATCGTTTCGCCGTTTTCCAAATCGCGCGCGCTGCCGCGCAAACCGAGAGCAAGCGCGACGTTCTGTGTATGCGCGGAAAGATTGTTGACGACGAGCAATTTTTCTTGCGGCGTTGTGCGCGTGTACGCGAAAACGGCGGAATGGTTTGTCGCAAGCGTTTGCAATTCGCCGCGTCCGAACGCGGGATGCTGCGCGCGAAGGGTGAGCACACGGCGAAGCCAGTGCAACAACGAATCGGGCGCGCGCTCCGCTTGTGCGACGTTGACGCGTTTGTAACCGTACACATCGTCGTCAATCACGGGCAGATACATTTTTTCGCGCGGCGCGTTCGAGAAACCCGCGTTCGGCGAAGCATCCCACTGCATCGGCGTTCGCACGCCCCAGCGGTCGTCGAGTTTGATGTTGTCGCCCATGCCGATTTCGTCGCCGTAATAGAGCACGGGCGAACCGATGAGCGTGAGCAAGAGCGAATGCGCCACTTGAATTTTCGCGCGGTCATTGTCGAGCAGGGGCGCGAGGCGGCGGCGAATGCCGAGATTTTTTCGCATCTCGACAGCGGGCGCGTAAAAATTCCACAGGAACGCGCGTTCGTCCGTCGTCACCATTTCAAGCGTGAGCTCGTCGTGATTGCGAAGGAACGTTGCCCACTGACAATTTTCAGGAATGGTCGGCGTCTGTGCGAGAACCCAATCGAGCGGTTCACGATTCCCCTGCGCGAGCGCGAGAAAGATGCGCGGCATCAAGGGAAAATGGAAATTCATGTGAAATTCTGCTTGCCCCGAGGGGTCGCCAAAGTACGGCAAGGTGTCGCGGGGCCACTGGTTCGCTTCGGCGAGAAGCATTGTGCCGGGCGCGTATGCGTCGAGGAACGCGCGCAAACGTTTATAGTACGCGTGCGATTCGGGCAAATTTTCGCAGTTCGTTCCTTCGCGTTCAATGAGATAGGGCGGCGCGTCCACGCGAATTCCGTCCGCGCCCTGGTCCACCCAAAACTGTGCAACTTGCATCATCGCGCGCTGTACGTGCGGATTGTCGAAATTCAAATCGGGTTGATGTTCAAAAAAGCGGTGCCAAAAATACTGCCCGCGTTTTTCGTCCCACGTCCAATTCGATTTTTCGTAATCAATGAAAATGATGCGCGCGTCTTGATATTTTTTATCGGTGTCGCTCCACACGTACCAGTCGCGATATTTGGTGTGTTCGGGATGATTCGGGTCGCGCGACGCTTGAAACCAAGGATGTTGGTCGGAAGTATGATTCGGTACGAGTTCGACGATGACGCGCAAATTGCGTTCGTGCGCGGCATCAACGAGATCGCGAAAATCGCGCAGCGTGCCGTAATCGGGATG
>CALMZO010000111.1 GCA_937870825.1 uncultured Chloroflexota bacterium
TACGCCAGAGGATGCCCGCGCTTGGTTTGCTCATTGTGGCTATCTCATCCCTTGAATCATTTAGGAATCCGTTCTAAGTGTAAAAAATGTGTCTTGCCTTACGAAAAAACCCGTCGCGCGTAACGACGGGTTTCGCCCTAAAACAAATGTGCCTCGCTCAACTTTGCCCCCCCCCCTGCTCCGCTCACAATCACTTCTTGCACATCCGCAAACGTTCGCAAGCGATTGGCGACCTCTGCGGCATGTTTTCCTTCGACGAGCACATGCACGTTCGGACCGGCGTCCAGCGTATAGTACGCTTCCAATCCTTCCTCACGCCACTGCCGTACGGCGTCCATCACGCGCACCGTCGCGGGCGACCAATAAAAAATTGGCGGACGGGAAGTCATGGCGAGCATGTGCAATTCGATTGCTTCCGTTTCAATCTCCGCGCCCATCCCTTTGAGATTTTTGTTTAATAATTCGCGACGGACGCGGTGATAGCGAATGGGCAAACGCGAAATGCGTTCGCCGAGAAAGGGGCTCGTGTTCACGACGGCGTGTCCTTCCGACGAACCGACTTTTTTCGCGTCCCGCGAAACAATCGCAATCACATCATGCAAATCCCACGCGTCGGGCGGGAGCAATTGCCGCGCGTACGATTGGTCGCTCGTCGAAGTTACGTTCGTCGCGGCAAGCCATTCGACAAACCCTGCCGGAATGGAACGCGCCGCGCTGCCCGAACCCTGCCGCGCGAGAATAGACAATTGCCGTTCGCTCAGTTCGAGACCCGCCGCGCGTGTCGCCGCCAACGTCAGCGCGGCAAACGCGGACGCGCTCGACGCGAGTCCGGTTGCGCTCGGAAAATTATTTTTGGAATGAACACGCGCGAACGATTTGGTTTTGGCTTCTCTGCGAATGCGATTCAATTGTTCCACGACGCGTGCGCTTGTTTTTTCATCCGCCGGCTCGCCCCCGAGAACGATTTCATCCTGAGCCAGCGCGTCGTCAAACTCTACCGTTGTTTCCGTCGTCAACGCGTCGAGATTCATCGAAAGCGAATCATTGAGCGGCATTCGCAAGCGCGCGTCGAAATTGCCCCAATATTTGATAAGCGCGATGTTGCTGTGTGCTATTGCGGTTGTTTTGTTTGGCATAAACTGTGCTCACCTTGTGATATTCCATCTGGAAGGATTCGACGCAAACATTATAAATTTGCGCGCAGGGATGCGCAAATCGTTTTAAAAAGCACGCGCATTTGAATTACGGCGATATAATTGGTGTCGGATATGGCACCGTTGTCGAATCCGCGCGTCAAATTGAACCTCCGCGTTTTGCCTTTCGTCGTCGCGCTGCTCGTCATCACAGAATTGTTGTGGGCAGAACGCGCATGGATGATTTTACTCGTCGCGCTGGCGAGCATCTGGCTGTTGGATTTTCTCTGGGCGCGGGCGCTGAAACGCGGGCTCGCCTTTCAGCGCGAGCTGCGTTATGACTGGGCGCATGTCGGCGATGAATTGGAAGAACGCTTCACGCTGACCAATTCGGCATGGGCGCCCGCGCTGTGGGTTGAAATCCTCGACCATTCGAATCTGCCCGACTATGGCGCCAGTGTTGCAACCGGCGTCGAATCTCACGCCGAGACCGCGTGGCGCTTGCGACACATTTGCACGCGACGCGGAATATTCAACATCGGTCCCACAACCTTGCGCACCGGCACTCCCTTCAATCTTTACACGCTCACGTTTGAATTGGACGCGCGCAGCGCATTGATGGTAATGCCTTCGATTTTGTCTTTGCCCGGAATCGAGGTCGCGCCCGGCGGACGCGCGCACGAAGGCAAACGCCGCGCGAGTTCGCTCGAACGCACCGTGAACGCGTCCGGTCTGCGCGAATACGTTCCCGGCGATTCCTTCAAGACGATTCATTGGCGCACCGTCGCGCATCATGACGAATTGTTTGTGCGAACGTTTGACAGCACGCCCGCGGGCGATTGGTGGATTTGGCTCGACCTCGACGAAAACGTTCAAGCAGGCAGCGGCGAAGATTCCACCGTCGAACACGCGGTCCTTCTCGCGGCATCTTTCGCCGCGCGCGGACTGGGTGACGGACGCGCCGTCGGCTTGGGCGTCAACGCGCGCGCACCCCTCTGGCTCGCGCCGCGCGCCGGCGAAGCGCAGCGTCTCGAAATTTTGCGCGCGCTCGCCACCGTCGAAGCGGGAACGTCTTCCTTGGCGGCATTGTTAAAGCCGGGTCACCCCGCGCTCTATCGCAACCAAAGCGTCATCGTCATTACACCCGCAGTCGAAGGCGCGTGGCTCGACGCGGTCTTGCCCTTGTTGTCGAGCGGCGCGACGCCGACGATTTTGCTGCTCGACCGCGCCACGTACGGCGGAACCGGCAATGCAGACCGCGTGTTGGCACTCTTGACGGAATGGAACATTGCGCACGAGCTCATCACGCGCGATGTGATTGAATTGTCCCGCGCCCCCGCTCCGCGCCAGGGGCACTGGGAATGGACTGTCGGCGCGACGGGACGCGCCATCGCGCGTTCGACGCCGCGCGAACAGGAATGGAGGACGCTTTTGTGAACCGCATATGGCAAGCGTTCCGCGCGCGCGTCGGACGTTTCGATGTCATCATTCTTGCCCTGCTCGGCGTCGCGCTTTTCAACACCGCGTGGACATTGAGTCAAATTGTGCGCGGGCTTGATTTCGAACTCGTCGCGACAATGGCATTCACGGGCGCGTTCACCGGCTGGATTTTGGCGCGTTCGCGTTTGCGCGCGGGGATTGCAATTGGGTTTGCGCTCGTCGTCGGAATTGCTACCACATTCGTCCGCGTCGGACAACTCGGCGGAACCTTGTTCGCGCTGGTTGCCGCGTGCGCGCAATTGGTCTATTCCTTGCCAAGCGCGCGCGTGAACGCGCAGCCACTCGGCGAAGCGTTTACACAATTCAGCACGGACGCGCAGACTTTGTTGACGCGCGCAACCGAATGGCTTGCCGCGCTCGCGCACGGTCAACCGAAAACGGATTTGGTCGCGGCGGCGCTGGCATGGAGTTTCGGAATTTGGCTCGCCGCCGCGTGGACGGCGTGGATGCTGCGCCGTCGCGAACAGACCTTGGTCGCGTTCGCGCCGCTGTTGTTGGGTTTGGGATTCATCGTCGCGTACTCGGGCTTTAACGCGCTGGCAATCGTTCCACCCGTCGCGGTGTTGTTGATTTTGCTCGTCGTCGTTCCCCATCGCGCGCGCTATCGGCAGTGGGAACGCGCGCACATTCCCGCTGCCCAAGATTTGGGCGTTGACCTCGCCTTTTCCACAGTCCCCGCGATTCTCGCGATTGTTGTTCTCGCCGCGCTTGTACCCGCGTTTTCGCCACAGCAAATCGCGCGCTGGGTGCAAGAATGGTCTGCCGGCGCGCCGAATCGCTCGACCGCGCTTTCCGATGCCATCGGTATCGTACCTGCGCCGCGTCCCATCACCGTTTTCGATAGTGCTGCATCGCCCGGACTGCCGCGCAGTCATTTGCTCGGCGCGAGTCCCGAACTTTTGAAAACGCGCGTACTGACGATTCAGACCGACGAGGCAAAGCCGACGGGGTATTATTGGCTCGGCAGCACGTACGATTTGTACACAGGACACGGCTGGGTGACGAGCGCGCTGCAGTTGCGCGAATATCGCGCGCACGAAACTGTGTACACGGATTCGTCTCCGGCGGGACGCGCCCTGCATCAAACGATTCGCGCGGAAAACCGCGGCGGACTTGTGTACGCGGCGGGAGTCTTCGTGAGCGTAGACCGCGCGTATCAAATCGCGTGGCGGATGAATCAGGACCTGTTCGCCGCGCGCGTGGACGCGAACGAATATCGCGTGGAATCGCGGATTCGCGCCGTGAATGAACAAGAGTTGCGCGCGGCGACGGATGATTATCCCGGCTGGATTCGCGCGCAGTATCTATTACTGCCCGATACGGTGCCGCCGCGTGTGTTGGCGCTTGCGCGCGACCTCACCGCCACACAGGCAACGCCATATGACCGCGCCCGCGCGATTGAAAATTATTTACGCACGATTCCATACACGCTCGATGTGCCCGCGCCGCCGGGCGACCGCGATGTGGCAGACTATTTTTTGTTTGATTTGAAACGCGGCTATTGCGATTATTACGCGACAGCAATGACCGTCCTCGCGCGCGCGGCAGGCGTGCCCGCGCGCGTCGCCGTCGGATATGCGGCGGGAACTTTTGACGACGCTACGCAGTCGTTTGTCGTCACGGAAGCGGACGCGCATTCGTGGACGCAGATTTATTTTCCCGAATACGGCTGGGTGGATTTTGAACCGACGAGCGCGCGCAGTGTTTTTGATTATGACGCGTCGTCCCAAGAGGATGAGGCGTCGCCGCCCGGACCGCGCCAAGGAAATGTGAGCGCGGAAATGGCGGCGACGAATCGAATCGTTTCTCCTGGCGCGGGGATTGTGCCGATTGTGTTGGCAGTTTTGATTTTCTGCATTTTGTTGTGCGTGATGCTCGATGTCATTCGCTTGCGCCGAATGCCCGCCGAAAAAGCGTTGACGCACCTCTATCGCGGCGTTGTGCGGCACGCGCGGTATGTGGGATTGCCGGTCAACGCCGGTTGTACGCCGTCTCAGGTCGCGTCCCTCATCGAAAAGTATTTCACGTCCCCCGCGCGTTGGCGACGCCTCAAACCCGCGTGGCAATTCACAGCCGGAACGGTGAGACAAATTGTCGAGGTGTACGTCGAGACCACGTACGGCGCACATCGCGCGGAATCACAAAAAAGCGCGCGGCTCATTCAGCATTGGCAGCGCGCGCGTTTGTTTTTTTGGATTGCGATTCTGCTGCACATTTGCGAGCAACAGGTGCAACGAATCCTTTCGCGAGGTGCGCTTGCAACGCGCGCGGCAGACAACGGAGGATGTCAAATCATTCGAGGATGAGATTCCCGAACGTCGTCGGGACATTGAATTGAAAATTCGGATTGTGCGTCACTTGCGTTTGCTGCTGTGCCGTGTTGGGAACGTCATTGTCGCTCAGGTCCAGCGTGTAGCCGAAAAATTTTCCGCGCGCAGGCGTTGTTCCCAACAACGCCCACGGAATCCGCACCTCCAAGGTATACCCGTTGCCGTTTTGCAGCGCGGCAACTTGAATCTGTTGATTCAGGCGTACATCGCGATGCGGAATATAGACCACTCCTTCCGGCGCACCGGAAAAAAAATCGCCGGGCGAGAAACCGAACTGCCAATCATCACTACTGCCTTGCGCGGATTCAAAATCGCGCGCAAGGTCGGCATCAATCCACAATTCCACCGAATCGCCGCGAAACATTTCCCACGAACGCTGTGTCTGCACATGCGCCTCATCACGCACCGACACTGCCACCAAGAGAACGTCTTCGTTCCAGCCAAACCATGCGGCGCCGCTTGAATCATCGGCGCCCGCCCACGCGTTCGCGCCGAAATGCGCCAAGGACAATGGCACTGCTTCGCGCGTCCATTCGTTCAACGCGCCGTCAAGCGCAAATTGGTTGTTGGGCAAATACGTTGCCAGCGCGTCGGGACCGTTTCCAAAGCGGCGCACAATTTGACCGGGCTTGGGGAGGGGCGTATCGAACGGCTGCGGAACCGGAAGCGTTGCAGGCAAGACTGTCGGTTGTCGCGGGACCGGCGTGATTGTTGGAATTTCGTTCTGTACGGGGGGTTGGGGTTCCGGTGTCAGAACGGGCAGCAAAGTTGGTGAAGGCGACAGCATTGGAAACGTCGAAGGCAGGGGCCTTTCTGTCGGAATAGCGTCCGAATCAGAACTGCGCGGCGTGCCGGTGACGATAAACCGGGAGACGGGAGTGTTGTTGCGCGTCGTTTCCCTAAAGATGAGAAATGCGACGATTGCAAACACCAGCACTGCAAGCGCGGCGGCACAGCCCGCCAGAAAAAAAATGCCGCGCGAACCTGCCGGTGGAGATTCTCTCATGTAACGCGCCTCGCTTTGTAACGAAATGCTTCACCCTGCCATTGTATCCAAAACATCGCGGTTTTCGTTCCTGTACAAATTTTTCGCGTTCCATTCTGCTTGAACGCATTTCTGTACAACGTGCCACCATAAACGGATGTGACGCTGTGATAGTTCGATAGAGTTTAATTCGCTTGTCACGGCGACTGCAAAGTCCCTTGACAAGGAGGTGTCATTTCGAACGGAGTGAGAAATCTCGGCTGCCGCGCGTAGTGAGATTTCTCGCATTCGCTCGAAATGACAGTTAACGCGACTTGGCAGTTGCCCTGTCCGCTTGTTCTTTATGTTGACAACAGGTCGGATGGTGCTATGATGCTTGTGCATGTGGGAGGTTGTGCCACGTGCCGCCATAGGCAAATCGTCTACAATTCAACACTTTTCGTCCCTTGCAGCATCGCCAAATTTTTTTGGATGATGCCGCTCTCGATGAGAGCGTAATCACGGCACGAGACGAGCAAAACCGACCTTGGCAAAGGATGCCAACGGGTCGGTTTTTTGTTTTGGCGTGCTTGCCCCATTCGGGCGTTTCACAATCGGGCTGCCCCTCGTTATTGCTGACCGCTGATTGCGGTGGTCAACCAAGTGCATCGTTAAACAAGGAGTGTTGCATTTCAGGCAAGACCCGGAGAGTCCGGAGTCTCGCAGGAAAAACTCACCGAAAGCGAGTTGGTTAACGATGACAAGGCAAGTGTAAGGCACTGCGGAGGCAAAATGGAAATTTTGAAAATCGAGAGCGCGTACGGACTCACCACCACGATTACGACACAGCGTCCGGTGGGTGCGCACACCTACAAAATCAACTGTCGCCAATTTCAAACGGTGCATCGCGATTGGCAAAGGCACAATGCCGCTCAAGGACTCGCGCTCGGGGTTATGACGTTGGACTATGAACGCATTTGGATGACGACGGCAGAAGTTGAACAAGTTGCCGCCGCGATTCAATCCATCCGTTCGCCGCTGACGCTGGACTTTGGCAAAGGACAACCGTGAACCCGAACGATATCCATTTCTTGCGCGAAATTTTGCTCACCAATTATTTGGGCCACGATGTGCCGACGATGCAGGTGTCGGGCGCGAATGCCGAGTGCGTGAATCCTCCGTATCGCGCAGCCGCCTTTTATGAAAGCGAGTCACTGCGCGCGTTGTATCACGAATTGGGCGGCAGCCGGCGCGATGACGCGCGCATGGGCGCCACCGTCATCCTTCCGCATCGTTCGCGTTGGGCGCGGTTATGGCGCGTGAGCGCAAGCCAAGTGCAGGTGATTGACAACCCGAATTCACCGACTGTCGAAATGCTGGCACAACAACAGGAAAAAGCAATTGCGCGGAATCGGCAGATGCGCGGTTGAGGGTTGGGGAATGCGTGTTCACAAAAAGAGGAAAAATGGACGAACTTGAAGAAAAACAATATCACAGCTGGGTGCGCGGGGCGGCAACATTCATTTTGTTGAAACATCCAAACCCGCCGATGGACGCGCAGACGATTGCTCAAAAATATACGCTCGAATTGCATCAAGTCGCCGCAGACATTGATGCCATCGTTCAAAGTGAACATGCCAAAGTCGGCGGTGTCTTTGAGCTCTCTCCCGGACTCGCCGCGCCCTTTCGAAAATAACGCCACCGCATCGGCAAAAAAAAATCACCAGACCGCTGTGCCGGTGATTTTGACGCGCAGAGCGCGGAACATAAAGTCTTTACCTTTGACAGGACAGGGAGCCATTCTATGAAACTAGACCATATCCATTTCATTCGCGAAATAATCATCAAGGACAAACGCGGTCGGAAAATTCCGACGATGCAAATTTCGTATGCGAAACCGTCCGAAGTGCAACCCAAATTTCAAACCGTGCCATCGAAATATCAAAAAGAGATGCGGATTCTCTATCAAGATATGGGCGGCGGACGCCTCAAAGAATGGCTGGTTGGAATAACCATCACGATTCCGCATTCAATGCCATAGGCAACCACACAAAAAACGCCGCGCCCTGTCCACCTTGACTCGTCACCCAAATTTTTCCGCCGTGCGCGTCCACCAACGCTTTCGCAATGGCGAGTCCGAGACCCGACGAACCTTCCAGCGTCGAACGCGCTTTGTCGCCCCGATAAAATCGCTCAAACACATGCGGCATATCCTCCCGCGAAATTCCTTTGCCGGAATCGCGCACGGAAAATACAATCGCGTCGTCTTGCGCGCGGGCGGCGAGTTGAATTTCACCGCCTTCGGGCGTGTGCTGCAGCGCGTTGCTCACCAAATTGTCCAGCACCTGAGTCAGGCGCGCTTCGTCAAGCTTCAACATGGGCAGCGCGGCATCGGCTTGCACATCCAAAGCGATTTGCTTGTTCCCCGCTTGCGGCGCAAAACGATTGGCAACACGCTGCAGTACATCGCGCGGCGAAATTTCTTGACGCTGCAAAACGAGCGCACCCGCGTCCGCGAGCGACAGGGTTCGCAAATCTTCGACGATGTGTTCGAGATGTTGAATCTCGTCGTACACGGCATCCAGTCGCTGCCTCGTCGGCTGCAAATCCCCCACCCGCATCGCATCAAGATACCCCCCAATCACCGTGAGCGGATTGCGTAACTCGTGCGCAATGTCCGCCGTCATTTGCCGCCGCACTCCGTCGGAACGCGCCAGGTCCGCGCTCATTTGATTGAACGCGTGCGCCAGCTCGCCGACCTCATCGCGCGACTGCACGCGCACCGTTTGCCCCAATTCGCCTTTTGCCATACGCTGCGCCGCGTCAGTCAACTCTTGAACGGGCCGCGTAATCGTGCGCGCTAACACAACACCCAATAAAATCGCGAGCAGCGCGGCGCCGCCTGCAGAAATCAACAAGGTGTTCAATGTGCGTCGCACAAATTCTTCTTGCGCGCGATTGCGCGGAAACGGCGCAGGGCGCGGCAACAGCACGGCAATGACCCGGCCCTCTTGAAGAATACGAGTGCCTTTTGCCAATTGCTCGGCGGGAACCCGGGCGCCGAGTGGATACCCATCGTTCGGATTGACGACCACGCCATCCGGCGACGCCAGCGGAAACGGAAAAAAGCGCGGCAGGTCCACCGGCTGCTCAATTGGTTTCTCAACGCGCACGCGAATCGCTTTGTCCACTCCGGCGAGCGATGCGTTCGCGGCATAATAGTCCGTGACAAAAAAAATAAAATCATCTTGCGCTTGCTGTCCCACAAAGCGCGTAAATTCCGTCGTCGCCGCGAGCCAACTCATCACCGCGACGAGAACAATCGCGCCCAGACTGACCGCCAGAAATGCGACGCTTAGTCTGAACGTCAACGAACGCGCAAAGCGGAATCTACTCATCCGTGTTCGGGAATGAGCCATCCTTCATCCCTCATCCTTCATCCTTCAAACGATATCCTACACTAAAAATCGTCTCAATCCATTTCGGATTGGCAGGGTCCTCTTCAATTTTTGCGCGCAAGTTCCGCACATGCACATCCACCGTGCGCTCGACCATCGCCGCCGCATTCAAATTGTCCAATAGTTCCGCGCGCGTGAACACGCGCCCCGGCGATGCCATCAAACGCGCGAGCAAATCAAATTCGGTGGGCGTGAGATTGACCATGCGTTCCCGCACGTGCACGTGACGTTTGTTTTTGTCCAAACGCAATTCCCCCACGTTCAAAATTGTACTCTCGATTGGCGGCGTGCCCGCGCGACGCAATTGCGCGCGCACGCGCGCCAAAAGTTCGCGCATCCCGAACGGTTTCGTTACGTAATCATCCGCGCCGAGTTCGAGCCCCACCACTTTGTCATGTTCTTCGATTTTCGCGGTGAGCAAAATCACGGGCGCCTGCGATTCGCGGCGAAACGCGGGCAGGAATTGAAAACCGTTCAGGCGCGGCATCATCACGTCGAGCAAAACAAGGTCCGGTTTTTCGTACCGCGCGGAATAGAGCGCGTCCTGTCCGTTTTCGGCAGTCACGACGCGATAGCCCTGCTCGGACAAATAATCTTTGAGCATTGCGCGCACGTTCGGCTTGTCGTCAACGACGAGAATGGTTTGAGACATCTTGACGCGAATATCATAACATCAAGTTGTTTAGAAGATGTAAAGAGGTTCCTTGAATTCTAATCCACTCTGAACAACTTCTAAACAAGTGAGAGATAGAATGACGTAGAACAAATTTCTTCTACCCTTTTAAGGAGTGTCGCATGTCGCGACGAACCATCACCCTTCTCGCAATCGTAATCCTTTTCATTGTTGGCGCCGCGGGCGCGTTTTATTTTTGGCAGCAGTCCAACGCCGCGCGGGCTGCCGCAAGCGCCACACGTCAAACCGGAACGCTCGCGCGCGGGCAATTGTCCGCGGGCGTGAGCGGCGCGGGCAACGTCACCGCACCGCAGCAAGCGAATTTGAGTTTTCGAGTCAGCGGAGTTCCTGTAACAAAGCTCAACGTGAAAATTGGCGACGCGGTGAAACAAGGCGACGTGCTTGCCGAAGCGGACGCTACGGAATGGAACGAACAGGTCAAAACTGCTGAAACGAATCTCGAGAGCGCGCGAGCGAAACTGGATGAATTAAAAGCGCCGGCCACAGAGGACGAACTCGCCGTCGCGGAATCCCAAGTCAAAGGCGCGCAAGCATCGTACGATTCCGCCGTCGCGAAATTGCGGGCGTTACAAGCCCCGCCCTCCGCCGCAAAAGTGCAAGCCGCGCGCGCGCAGCTTGCCGCCGCGCAATTGTCGTACGAGACCGCATTGGCGAAATCGAAATTGCTCAACGACCAGATTTTGATACAACGCGCAACCGTTGAAAAAGCGCGTATTGCTTTGGAAGCGGCGCAAGCCGCCTACAACGCGATTGCGTGGCAAGACAACGCGCCCAATTCGGGCGCGGCGAAAGAATTGCAAACCGCGACGATTGATTACGAGACCGCGCAAGCGAATTACAACTTGAGCATGACCGAATTGAACGACAGCGCGCTGCGTTCCGCCGAAGCATCGCTCGCCAACGCAAAACAATCGCTGGATGATGTAACAAGCGGCGCGACGGATGACCAACTGAAATCCGCGCAAGCGGCAGTCGAATCCGCGCAACAAGCGTTGATTCAAGCGCAACAAAATTTGGATGATGTAAAAACAGGCGCGACGGAAACCGCATTGCTGGACGCGCAAGCGAGCGTCGAGTCCGCGCAAAACGCGTTGACGCAGGCACAACGCGCGCGCGACGACGCAAAAATTATCGCCCCGTTTGACGGCATCATCGCTGACATTGACACCTTTGTCGGAAAAAACGCGTCGTCCGGCGCAACCGCCATCACCCTTGTCAACATGAGCGATTTGCAAATTCTCGTTTCGCTTTCCGAAATTGATGTCGCGGATGTGAAACCCGGTCAAGAGGTCGAGCTCGCCTTTGACGCGTTGAACGGACGCACATTGCCCGGCAAAGTGATTGCCGTTTTACCGCTCGGCACAACATCGCAAGGCGTCGTGAATTACAACGTCACAATCGCGTTTACGAATCCTGACCCCAACCCTTCGACGGGTGGGGGAAACAACTCCCGCTCAGGGCAAGTTCTGCCGGGCATGACCGCGCAGGCGAGCATTATCACCGCCCGAGTCAATGACGCACTGCTCGCGCCAAATCGCGCGATTCGCACACAGGGCAACCGCCGCGTCATGACCGTTTTGTTTGAAGGGCGCGAAATCCCGGTATTCGTCCAAACCGGTCTGCAGAACGAGTCCAGCACACAAATTTTGAGCGCGACGATGAGCGATGGGCAAACGGTGAATTTGCAAGAAGGCGATACCGTTTTACTCAACACGACAACGACCAACAATCGCACACAAGGCGGCAACGTCGTCGGGTTCGGACCCGGCGGCGGCGGGTTCGCCGTGCCGATTCGCTAGACGCGACAAAAGATGAACGACTGACGGCGAATGATTCGCAACATCCGGGAATCGTCTTCCGTCGTTCGTCCTCCGTCATGGGTCTGAACATGTCTGTCATCCATATCGAAAGCGTCACGAAAACATACCGGATGGGCGAAACAGAAGTGCGCGCCCTGCGCGGCGTTTCCCTCGAAATTGAACGCGGCGAGATGGTTGCGATTGTTGGACCATCGGGTTCGGGAAAATCTACGCTGATGAACATCATCGGCTGCCTCGACCAGCCGAGCAGTGGAACGTATCGGCTCGACGGGGTGAATGTGAGCCAGATGAACGACGACCAACTCGCGGATATTCGCAATCAAAAAATCGGATTCGTCTTTCAAAGTTTCAACCTTTTGCCGCGCACGACCGCGCTCGCGCAGGTCGAACTGCCGATGGTGTATGCGGGCAAACCAGAACGCCGCAAACACGCGTTGGACGCGTTGACACTCGTCGGTTTGGGTGACCGCGCGCATCATCGCCCGAACGAATTGTCGGGTGGACAGCAGCAGCGTGTTGCAATAGCGCGCGCATTGGTGAATGAACCCGCAATTATTCTCGCCGACGAACCAACGGGCAATCTCGATTCCGCCTCGGGCGAAGAAATCATCAACATTTTCAAAACGTTGAATCGCGAAAAAGGCATGACCCTCATTCTCGTCACCCATGACCCCGACATTGCCGCGCAAGCGCAGAGGACGATTCGGGTAAAGGATGGGATGGTTGCTTTTTAGAGTGATCAGTAATCAGTATTCAGTCTGATTACTGATCACTGTTCACTTTGCATGAACCTTCTCGAATCCACTCGCATTGCGTTACGTTCACTCACCGCAAACAAATTGCGCGCGGGGTTGACGATGCTTGGCGTCATCATCGGCGTCGCGGCAGTGATTGCGTTGATGAGCATCGGACGCGGCGCGTCGGCTGCGATTTCCAATCAAATTCAAAGCATCGGCACAAACTTACTGTTCGTGCGTCCCGGCGCGGCACAGACGGGCGGAGTACGCGGCGCAGAAGGCAGCGCGGGAACGTTGACATTGGAAGACGGCGAGGCATTACAAAACATCGAAGGCATCGTCGCCGTCGCGCCCGAAGTCAATTCGTTCGCGCAAATCGTCTATCAGGGCAACAACACGAATGCGCGCGTGCTGGGTGTCACCGCCGAGTTTCAGGACGTGACCAATTTTTCCCCCGCCGCCGGTGAATTTATTTCGGCTGCGAATGTGACGGGGAAATCGCTCGTCGCATGTTTGGGCAGTGTTGTCGCCGAAACGCTTTTTCCCGAACAAGACCCCATCGGGCAGACGATTCGCATGAACAATGTTCCGTTCCGCGTGGTATGCGTGATGGAGAGCAAAGGCGGCACGGGCTTTTTGTCGCAGGACAATCAAGTGTTTATCCCCATCACCACGGCAATGACGCGACTCTCACGCAGCGGACGTTTTCGCGGCGGCAACAATGTTGACACGCTGAATATCAAACTCGCGGACGCGTCCATGGGCGATATCGTGACGGAACAGGTCGGAGAAATTTTACGCGAGCGACACAAGGTTGTCGAAGATGATTTTTCGATTACAAGTCAAGAAGATATTTTGAGCGCGGCAACGGCAGTGACGGATACGCTGACAATTTTCCTCGGCGGCATCGCGGCGATTTCGTTAGTGGTCGGCGGCATCGGGATTATGAACATCATGCTCGTGAGCGTGACGGAACGCACACGCGAAATTGGGATTCGCAAAGCGGTGGGCGCAAAACGGCGCGATATCTTGATGCAATTTCTCACCGAAGCGACGGTCTTGAGCGTGTTCGGCGGTCTCATTGGCATCGCGTTGGGCTGGGGCATCGCGAGTGCAATGGGCGGCATCTCGCTCGGCAACACACAAATCACGCCCGTCGTGGACACGAGCGCGATCCTCATCGGCGTCGTCTTTTCGATTTTGATTGGCTTGTTCTTTGGCACATATCCTGCGTTCCGCGCGAGCGCGCTGCGTCCGATTGAAGCGCTGCGGTATGAATAAGCGAAATGATTTTCAAACTCGCGCGTTTCGCCGTTCGCATTCTCATCGCCGCCGCGATGGTGTGGGCAGTGATGTTTGCGTTGAACGCCATCGCGCCCCTGCCCATCCGCAATCAGGAACGCGCGCTGATTCGCGTACCCATCGTCGTTTTTATTTTTGTCGTGTATGTCGGAAACATTTTGTACGACACATTCTTTTATCAAAGGTAGTGAGATGGTTCGATAGTGCAATCGTGCGATAGAGTTCGAAATTTTGCTGTCGCGCGAACAAGCTATCAGGCTATCACACTCTACGGAGTAAAGATGAAAATCGCTTATGTCATCATCGGCGCAGTTGCAATCGCGGCTCTCGCCGCAGCAGGTGGATTTTTTGGCGGCATGACCTACGCGCAATCGCAAGCGCAAAACGCATTCACAAATTTCGCGCAACAGCGCGTGCTTCAAAATCAAACCGTACCGCAAGGCGGTGCGAACAATCCGTGCGGGTTCGACGCTCAAGTTTTCTCAAGTCCGCAAGGCGGCGCGCCGGGCAATCTGCCTTCGGGTGCCGTGCCGATTGACCCGAACGCGGTGCCCGGGCAACAAGGCAATCAACAAGGACGACGCCAGGGACAATTTGGCGGCGCGTTTGGAGGCTTCGCCGGCGCGCAGTTGGGCAATTGTGTCGCGCGCGGACAAATCAAATCGGTGAACGGCGACACGGTGGAAATCAGCACCGCCGATTCGGTCGTCACCGTCAAAGTGAATGACACAACAATGATTACCAAAACGGAACGCGGCTCAATTTCCGATTTGCAAGTCGGCGACCGCGTGACGGTGTTCAGTCAAGAAACAGGCGATACACCGACCGCGAGCGGCATTCAATTGCAGAGAAATTTGCCGCCGCCGAATCAATAATTTCCCTTATTTCCTTTGGTTCCCATTAGCAAGGAAATGAGGGAACTCTCCGCACTAACAGTGGTGAAGCATGTTGAAACATCTTTTGTTTTTTGTTTTGCTCGCGCTCATCGCGGTGAGCGTTCTCGCGCAAGTGAGTTATGCCGCAAATGGAACAAGCCCGGGCGACGCGCTGTTCCCCATTGGCGAAACACAAAACGTCGCGGCGCATTCCGCGCAGTGGTACAGATTTGACGTTGGCGGTGGGAAAGCGTCGGTGAGTGCGACGCTTGACGCGAATTCAACGAACGCGCTGCGTCTGGAAATGTACACGCCCGAACAAATCGCGGCGTGGGGACGCGGTGAAGAATTAAAAGCGATTGGGGTTGGCAATCCGCAGCCCGCACATACACTGGGGTGGGAAGGCGTTTTCAACCAAGCAGGAACGTACTATGCGGTTGTGTATAACGACAGCAACGCGCCAATTTCCGTGCGCGTGCGCGTCGAGGGCGATTCCGTCACAACACGCGCGCCTGCGCCAACTCCCACGCGTCGCCCTGACCCATTGATTACGCCAACCGCGCTTGGGCAAGGCATTCACGGCAAACTTGTATTCGTTGATACATCGGGCGGAAACATTTATACGGTGAATGGGGATGGCACAAATTTACAACGCATCACGTTCGGACTTGACCCCGTGTGGAATCACGCGGGTACGCAAATCGCGTTCGCGCGTCAAGGACCTGTGCCGGGAATTTATGTGATTGATGCGAATGGCGCGAATGAAAGATTGTTATATCAAACGCTTGAGCCGCGCGCGCCAGTGTGGAGTCCCGACGATTCCGAAATTGTTTTTCAATATCAAGGCGCGACAAAGGGGGGGGGTGAAGTGTGTTTTCGCGGGCGCTGTTTTGAAACACCTTCTACTATCGAATGGAAACTCGGCGCGGTGAGCGTGAGTGACCGCGCGTATCACGATGTCCGTTCGAGCGACAACGCGTTCACGCCGACGTGGAATCTCGTCACCGATAAAATTGCGTACAACGACACGGCGATCGGTTTGATGACCACAACCTCGCGCGGCGAACCTGACGCGCAGCCATTCATCGGCGATTTACGCATCACGAGCGATTCGTACAATCCCCTGCGAATCATGTCGCCGCAGTATTCGCCTGACGGAAAATACATCGCCTACATCGTGCAGCAGCCGCCAACATGGCAAATTGCATTGGCAAAGGCGGACGGCAGCGAACAACATTTGCTCACGCGCGATGTGACGCTCGCGTACGAACACCCGAACAACGTCGCGCCGCAGTGGTCACCGGACTCGGCACAAATTTTATTTTTGTCGGACCGCAATGGGCGTTGGGAATTTTTTACAATGAACGCGGATGGCAGCAATGTGAAACAAGCGCTGAAAAACATCACCGACGCGATAAACATTCGCTACGATTTTCAATCTGCGCGCATGATGAGTTGGAGCAAATAATTCCTTTCGTCCCCTACCTCCTCTTGAGACGCCCGTACGCGAGTGTTGCGTTCGGGCGTTTATTCTACGCACTGCTTGACCGAAATCGCGGTTTGCTTACACTTGAACCGCGATGCTCTATATTCATCACGCCACCCTCTTCACCCCGCACACGCGCATTGACGACGCCGCGCTGCTCATTGACAATGGCATCCTCCAACGCATCGGGGCGAGCGGCGCGCTCCCGAGCGAACTCGACGCGGAAAGCATTGACGCGCAAGGCAGCATTCTCGCGCCCGGCTTGCTCGACTTGCAGCTCAACGGCGCGTTCGGCGACGATTTCACCGCGCATCCCGAAACGATTTGGCGCGTCGCGGAAAAATTGCCGCGCTATGGCGTCACCAGTTTTTTGCCCACGCTCATCACCGCGCCGTTGGAACGTTATGACGCGGCGCGTCATGTTTTGAAAAATCGTCCCCCAAATTTTCGCGGCGCAGAACCCCTCGGCTTGCATGTCGAGGGACCGTTTCTCAATCCGCAAAAAAAGGGCGCGCACAATCCCGCCTATCTGCGCGAACCAAATTCCGACGCAGTAAAACATTGGACGCGCGAGAATGGTGTGTGGCTCGTCACGCTTGCGCCCGAATTGCCGAACGCGCTCTCGCTCGTCGAGGAATTGGCAACACAGGGCATCATCGTCAGCATGGGACACACAATGGCAACGCTCGCCGAAGCGAACGCGGGGTACAGCGCGGGCATTCGGTACGCGACGCATCTTCCCAATGCGATGCCCACGCTCGAACATCGCGCGCCGAACGCCGCGGGCGCAGTGTTGGCGAATCCCGAATGGATTGCAGGCGTCATTCCCGACGGCATTCATCTTGACCCCGCGCTCGTAAAAATTATTTGGCTGGCAAAAAAAACGCGCGTCAATCTCGTCAGCGACGCGATGGCGGCATTGGGCATGCCGCCCGGCGCGTATCGCTTGCACGATTTCGATTGCGTCGTCACGGACCGCGACGCGCGCCTGCGCAACGGCACGCTCGCAGGAAGTATTTTGCCGCTTGACCAGGCAATAAGAAACTTTATCCAGTACACCGATTGTTCGTTATCCGAAGCATTGCAAACTGTCACCACAACACCCGCCGAATTGTTGAACATTCAAAACGAGCGCGGGCAAATTCAAAAAGGCATGATTGCCGATTTGGTCATGTTCGACGAATCGTTGAATGTGAAAATGACGATTGCGCGCGGAGAAATCGTTTTTGCGGTCTAACTTATTGGGCAAGCACAAGGCATTGCCCCTACGTCCAATCTCTAATCTCCCGTTCCCACATGCTCACCCAATCTCACCTCTACCAAGAAATCCACCAACAGCCCGACATTCTCGAAAATGTTTTTGACAAGGAACGCGCAAACATTCAACGCATCGCTGACGATCTGAAAAAGCGTCACATTACAAATGTGTTCATCGCCGCGCGCGGGACGAGCGACAACGCGGGACGGTACGCGCAGTACCTTTTTGGCGCGGTGAATCAATTGCCTGTCGGGCTGGCAACGCCGTCGCTCTACAGCATTTATCATCGCCCGCCGAAATTTCAAGACGCACTCGTGGTCGGCATTTCGCAAAGCGGCGCAAGTCCCGACATGGTGTCCGTCGTCGCCACCGCGAAACAACAAGGCGCGGCGACATTGGCGATTACCAATGTTCCCGATTCGCCGTTGGGAAAAAATGCCGATTACATCATTTCACTGCACGCGGGACAGGAGCAATCCGTCGCCGCGACAAAAACGTACACGACGCAATTGCTCGCGCTCGCGTTGTTGTCCGCCGCGCTCGCGCGCGATGAGGAAATGTTCGCGACACTCGAAAACATTCATCCGCACCTGCATACGATTTTGCAGGCGAGTGACGAAATCGCGCGTGTGACAGAACGTTATCGCTACATGCGCGTTTGTGTCGTGATTGGGCGCGGGTTCAATTACTGCACCGCGTTTGAAACCGCGTTGAAAATCAAAGAACTCTCGTACGTTCTCGCGGAACCGTACAGCAGCGCGGATTTTTTACACGGACCTGTCGCGCTCGTCGAAGAAGCATTTCCCACACTCGTCCTCGCGCCGTCGGGCGCAATGCAACAAGAGATGGGACAATTCATGCAAACGTTGAACGAACGCGGCGCCGAAGTGATTGCCATGAGTGACGCGCCCGAAATTTTGAAACACGCGCGCGTTGCGTTGCCGTTGCGGGTGACGGTTCCCGAATGGGTGTCGCCGTTGACCACCATCGTCGCGGGACAATTGTTTGCGATGCACTTGGCGAACGCGCGCGATTATGATGTTGACCGTCCGCGCGGCTTGAGAAAGGTGACAGAGACGCATTGACCTGTGAAAAATTGAAACCCGTTTTTTTGAAAAAAACGGGTTTCAATTTTTCACAACTTACCTAACATGACCACTTCCATCCATCGCATTGGCGTTGTCACAAGTGGCGGCGACGCACAAGGCATGAACGCGGCAGTGCGCGCGGTTGTTCGCACGGGCATTCGCGCGGGACTCGACGTGTACGCGATTTATGAAGGGTATCAGGGCATGATTGCGGGTGGCGAGCGCATTCGCAAAATGGCGTGGGGCGATGTCAGCGGCAAAATGCAAGAGGGCGGCACGTTCATCGGCTCGGCGCGTTCGCTTGAATTTAAAACGATTGAGGGCAGAAAACAAGCCGCGCGCAATTTGGTGGAGAACGGGATTGATGGCTTGGTGGTGATTGGCGGCGATGGTTCGTTGACGGGCGCGAATTTGTTTCGTCAAGAGTGGCGGGAACTTTTGAGCGAACTGGTCGCGGAAGGAAAAATTACGCGCGCGCAAGCAGAGCAACATCCCCAGTTGGCAATCGTCGGCATGGTCGGTTCGATTGACAATGATATGTTCGGGACGGACATGACGATTGGCGCGGACACCGCGCTCCATCGCATCGTCGAAGCGGTGGACGCGATTATCAGCACGGCGGTCAGTCATCAACGCAGTTTCATTGTCAAAGTGATGGGGCGGCATTGCGGGTATCTCGCGTTGATGGCGGGGTTGGCAACGGGCGCGAATTGGGTGTTGATTCCCGAAAGTCCGCCGGAGGTGGGCTGGGAAGACGCGATGTGTGAAAACATTCGCGCGGGGCGCGCGAGCGGACGACGTCACAACATTATCATCATTGCCGAAGGCGCAATCAATCAAGCGGGCAATGAAATTTCGAGCAGCTATGTCAAAGATGTTTTGATGCACCGTTTGAACGAAGAAGGACGCGTGACAATTTTGGGGCATGTGCAGCGCGGCGGCGCGCCGAGCGCGTATGACCGCATCATGCCGACGCAGTTGGGTTACGCGGCAGTGCATCAACTCATCGCAAGTACGCCGGACCAGGAACCAAAACTCATCGGCATTCGCGACAATCGCGTCGCGGCGACGCCGTTGATGGAAAATGTTCGCAAAACACAACACGTCGAAGATTTGATTCACAAACACGAGTACGAAAAAGCGATGGAACTGCGGGGGCGCGGTTTCGTGGAAGCGTTTTCGATTTTGCATACCCTCTTGCGCGCGCAGCCGCATCCGCCGCAACAGGGACAAAAATCGTTACGCCTCGCCATCATGCACGGCGACGGACCCGCGCCGGGGATGAATACTGCCGTGCGCGCGGCGGTGCGTTTGGGTCTCGACCAGGGGCACACGATTTTCGCCATTCAAGATGGTCCAAGCGGACTTGCGCGCGGCGACATTCAAGAAATGAAATGGACGAGCGTGCATGGCTGGGTGGCGCGCGGCGGCGCGGAATTGGGCGCGAATCGGCGCGAGGTGCGTGAACAAGATTATCCTCTCATCGCCCAAAACATCGCGGAACATCACATTGACGGCTTGCTGATGATTGGCGGATACATGGGCTACGAATTTGCGTACCAATTGCATCAACGACGGCATCAACATCCCGAATTTAATTTGCCGATTCTTTGTTTGCCCGCGACGATAAATAATGATTTGCCCGGTACAGAGTTGACGATTGGCGCGGACACCGCGCTCAACACGATTGTCGAAAATGTGGACAAGTTAAAAGAAGCCGCGCTTGCCTCACGGCGCTGTTTTGCGGTAGAAGTGATGGGGCGCGACTGCGGTTATCTCGCGTTGATGAGTGGAATGGCAACCGGCGCAGAGCAAGTGTACTTTCCCGAAGAAGGAATTTCGCTCGATAGATTGCAGCGCGATGTGAGTGTCTTGGTGAAAAATTTTCAGCAAGGCAAACGTGTGGGACTGCTCGTGACGAGCGAGCGCACCGATTTGCATTACACGACAGATTTCATTGTGCAATTGTACGAGCGTGAGGGGGGGGGGCTGTTGAGTGTGCGGCGTTCGATTCTCGGCAACATGCAGCAAGGCGGACGCCCATCGCCCTTTGACAGAATTCAAGCGACGCGTCTCACCGGACGCGCGTTACAGTATTTGATTGAACAGGCGCAGCGCGGCGAACCTGTCGTCGGCTGCATCGGACGCGTGGAAGGAAAAATCACCTATACGTCATTGGCGGACATGCCCGCGCTGATGCAAAAAAACGCGCAGCGACCAAAAGTACAAACCTGGCTCGACAATCGCGAAATCGCCCAGACGATGGAAGAAGAACCGGAGTGAGCCATTTGTCATTGCGAGGAGCGCACTCTGCGACGAAGCAGTCTCAGGCGCGAATTGCCAGAACAACGCGTCGTTTTGCGATAAACGTGGAGATTGCTTCGTTCCTCGCAATGACAATTACGCGGGCGCGTCACCAAAATCAGGAATCGCCAACGATTCCCCGTCGCGCAGCGCAGACTCGTGCGCCACAATCCCCGGCGCATTGTAACGCGCGGCTTGCCACACATGATTCGGCGGCAATTGCATCGTCACACACGCGCGGACAAAATCGTCCACGAGAAATTGATGCGAACCCTCGTGACCGTTGATGAGTCCCGCAAATTCTTGAGGCAAGCGTTCAATCGGATGAATGCGCGCAAAGCCGCTGCGATAATCGCGCACAAGTTCTTCAGGCAGTACTTTGCCAAGCAGACTGACTCGCGTGTCGTCGTTCAAATCCACATCCGCGCAGACCAAGAAATCCGTCACGTCCTCAAATTCCGTAGTGTCCACGCGGTTCCACACTTTGCCGTTGCCCTGTTCTTCGTAACTGCCCAAGGTGCCGTACAAACTCAGCCGTACTGAAGTTGCGCGCGGGGTTTCACTCCACCCGACGCGGCGAAATTCGTTAATGCGCGCGCTGCCGCCACCCGATGTGCGAAACAATGCCGTCTCGTTGCTGAAATCATTCCCCCACTTGCTCACCGCGCGATCAAAGATGCCGTCATTTTCGCGGTCACGATAACCCAACGCCGACACGCGCATCATGCGTTCGTTTGTGGTTGCGACAATCATACTGACGCTGTGTGTTGCATACAACAGCGGCGGAAAACTTGCAAATTGTTTCCACTCGTCGCCGTGCGCCCACATGAATACATCGTTAAAGCCGTGTGACATGTCGTGCAGATATTCGGCTTCACCGAAAACAAAATGTCCAAACTCGCCGCGCGTAAATTTTTCGCGGCAGTACAGCGCAGACGGATAGTAATAACTCGTCTCGCCCAGCATGTACATTTGCCCCGTGCTTTTCACAGTTTCAATCAACTGACTGATTTCTTGCAGCGTGATTGCCATCGGCACGGCAGAGTAGACATGCTTGCCCGCGCGCAGCGCCTTGACAGCGAGCGGCGCGTGGGACCAGCGCGCCGTAAAAAGGCACACCGCGTCCACATCACTTTTCAACATTTCGTCGAGCGAGGAATAGGTTTCGAGCGGACCGTGCCAATCTTGCGCGTATTGCAAACGTTCCGGCATCAAGTCGGCAATGCACACGGCGCGCACGTTAGGATGCGCGCGAAAGAGCGGAATAAATTCCGCGCCGAAACTTGTGCCGACGATGCCGATTTTGATTTTTTGCATTTTGCTTTGCGCGCTATTATCGCGCCAAATACGATTTTTGCGCGGGCTGCGGTTTGCAATTCCCTGACAACAAATTTATGATTCGATACATGGACGGGTCATGCGCGGAAAAACGCTTTCGACCGATTCAAAGAAATACACGATGAAACAATTGTATGCTCAATTTGTCCGTCCGGGTGATGTTGTGTTTGACGCGGGCGCGAATGTTGGAGACCGCACCCGGATTTTTGCCGAACTGGGCGCGCGGGTGATTGCCATCGAACCGCAAAAGGAATGTTATCGTCAGCTGTTTATCAAGTTTTATGATAACCCGCGTGTGACGATTGTGCCAAAGGCGCTGGGCGCCGACATCGGTTCGCTTGAGCTGCATGTGAGCAATGTCCACCAAGCCAGCTCGCTTTCTCCGGAATTGGTATCTGCCGAACAGGCGGACGCGCGATGGCAGGGCTTTGAATGGACGGAAACGCGCCGCGTTCCCGTAACAACCCTCGACGCGCTCATTGCCGAATTTGGCAGACCTTCCTTTATCAAATTGGATATCGAGGGCTTTGAAGCCGAGGCGCTCAAGGCGCTGTCGCATCCCGTTGCCGCCCTCTCTTTTGAGTTTGTATCCGTCCACCTCAAACCCGCGCGCGAATCCATCGCACTGCTTGAAAGACTCCATCCGATGCAGTACAATTTCTCGATAATGGAAGAGTCCAAATTCGTTTTGGACGATTGGGTGGACGCTGCGGAATTCTTGCAAATACTGAACGCCCCCGAAATTACGAAAGCGTTCATGTACGGCGATGCGTTTGCGCGGACGCGCGTCTGACGCGGAATCATATCTTCCCGGATTGTTCCGTTCACGGGACCGCGCATCACGCGCGTCTTGTGGTTTATGACGCGGTGCGTTATAATTTTACAAAATCAAATCCCCGAAAGAATTGTATTCATGCCACACGACGCGTACATCTATGATGCTGTCCGCACACCGCGCGGACGCGGAAAACAAGACGGTTCGCTCCACGAAATTCAACCCATTGACTTGCTCGCAGCGTGTTTGCGCGCCTTGCAAACGCGGAATGATTTGGACACGGCGCAGGTGGACGATGTTGTCATCGGCTGCGTCACGCCGATTGCAGAACAGGGCGGCGTCATTGCCCGTTCCGCAGTGATTCATGCCGGTTGGGCGTTGAATGTGCCGGGCGTACAGTTGGACCGCTTTTGCGCGTCGGGACTCGAAGCGGTGAATACGGCGGCGATGCAAATTGCTTCGGGCTGGCACGAACTCGTTGTCGCGGGCGGCGTCGAAAGTATGTCGCGTTTGCCGATGGGTTCCGACGGCGGCGCGTGGTTCATGGACCCGCGCGTCAATCTCGAAAGCGGATTCGTCCCGCAAGGCATCAGCGCGGATCTGATTGCAACCATCGAAAATTTTTCGCGCGAAGATGTTGACCGTTACGCGCTGCAGTCGCAGCAACGCGCGGCGTACGCCGAACAAAACAGTTATTTCAAATCGCGCGTACCCGTTCGAGACCAAAACGGTTTGCTCATCCTCGACCGCGACGAACACATTCGCGCGAATACCACGCTCGAACGTCTTGCGAGTTTATCGCCCGCGTTTGAAATGGTTGGCGTGATGGGTTTCGATGCCGTTGCGCTTGACCGTTATCCAAAATTGGAACGCATCGAACACGTTCACACGGCAGGCAATTCGTCGGGCATTGTTGACGGCGCGGCGGCAGTGTTGATTGGTTCAAGAGAAATCGGCGAACGATTGAGTCTGAGACCGCGCGCGAAAATTCTCGCGGGCGCGGTAATTGGAACAGAGCCGACGATTATGCTTACGGGTCCCGCGCCCGCGTCGAAAAAAGCGTTGGCGAAAGCCAAGATGAATGTGAGTGATATTGATTTGTTTGAAGTGAATGAAGCGTTCGCTGTCGTGCCATTGCGCTTTGTGCGCGACATGAATTTGGACGGGACGGAAAATGTGAACGTCAACGGCGGCGCGATTGCGATGGGGCATCCGCTCGGCGCGACGGGCGCAGTGTTGTTGGGAACATTGCTCGACGAATTGGAACGGAATGATTTGGAGACAGGACTTGTGACGTTGTGCGTTGGCGGCGGGATGGGGATTGCGACGATTGTAAAACGCGTATAGAAAATCGAAATTCGTAATTCAAAATTCAAAATTCAAGATGCCAATTCATTTTTCCCAAGACGAACAAAATATCATCACCCTCACGTTTGACCACGCGGGTTCGGTCAATCTCATTGACGAAAATTTTTTGCGCGAGTTTGATGAATGCGTTTTACGTTTAGCAGCGCAGGCACGAGGCACAGCCCCAACCCTGAATGGCGTAATTCTCGCGTCCGCCAAAGACACCTTTTTCGTGGGCGCGGATATTGAGATGCTGTATCGCGCGAACGATGCCGCGCAAGTATTCGAGATGACGCAAGCGTTCAAAGCGACGCTGCGAAAATTGGAAACAATGGGCAAACCTGTTGTCGCCGCGTTGAATGGTTCCGCGCTTGGCGGGGGCTTGGAAATCGCGCTGGCGTGTCATTACCGCATCGCGTTGAACAACGCGAAAGCGCAATTTGGTTTTCCCGAAGTGACGCTCGGCGTTTTGCCCGCGGGCGGCGGTGTGACGCGGTTCGTGCGAAGGTTTGGTTTGCAGACCGCGCTGCCGTACATGGTGGAAGGCACGCGTTTGAAGGTGGAAGAAGCAAAAGACGCGGGATGGATGGATGAAATCGTTTCATCACACGACGAAATGATGGAACGCGCGCGCGAATGGATTTTACAGAATCCGCGCGCGCAGCAGCCGTGGGACGCGAACGGCGAACGCATTCCCGGCGGCGACCCGCGTCGTCCCCAAGTCATGTCACAGCTGCTGCCGATTGCGCCCGCTATGTTGACGCAAAAAACGCATGGCAATTATCCCGCGCCCGAAGCGATATTGAGCGCGGCAGTCGAAGGCGCGATGGTGAATTTTGAAACGGCGACGCGCATCGAGTCGCGTTATTTTGCAAAATTGGTCACGGGACAAGTCGCAAAAAACATGATGAACGCGTTTTGGTTTCAATTGAATGAAATCAAGGCGGGCAAGAGTCGTCCGAGAAGCGAAAAGCGAGAAACAAGAAAATTGGGAGTGCTTGGCGCGGGATTTATGGGACACGGCATCGCGTATGTTTCCGCGTTGGCGGGAATTGAGGTGGTGATAAAAGATGTGTCGCTCGAACGCGCGGCGCAAGGCAAGGAAAAAATCGCGGCGTTGTTGGAGGAACGCGTATCGCGCGGAAAGATGGCTCCGGCGCAAAAAGACATCATTCTCGCGCGCGTTCACGCGACGGATGAGGTGAAAGATTTGCGCGATTGCGATTTGATTATCGAGGCGGTGTTTGAAGACCGCGCGGTCAAAGCGAGCGTGATACGTGAAACGGCAAACGTGATTTCGTCGGACGCGATTTTGGGTTCAAACACTTCTACACTGCCAATTACCTCTCTCGCTTCTCATTTCTCGCATCCCTCGAATTTCGTCGGCATTCATTTTTTTTCGCCTGTGTCCAAGATGCCGCTCGTCGAAATTATTCGCGGCAAGGAAACGTCGGATAAGGCGATTGCGAAAGCGTTCGATTATGTGCTGCAAATCGGCAAGGCGCCCATCGTGGTGAATGATTCGCGCGGCTTTTATACGTCGCGTGTTTTTGGAACGTACGTCAGCGAAGGCATGACGCTCCTCGCCGAAGGACAACCTCCGCGCGCAATTGAATCGGCGGGCATCAAAGCGGGCATGGCTGTCGGTCCGCTCGCGGTGAGTGATGAAGTGAACATTGGTTTGATTTGGCACATTCGCGAACAGACGCGCAAGGATTTTGAATCTGAAGGAAAATTTTTTCCGGGCGACGCAAGTGACCGCGTCGTAGATTTCATGGTGAACACGGTGAAACGTACAGGCAAAGCGCAAGGCGCGGGATTTTACGAATACCCGGAGGATGGGAAAAAATTTTTGTGGCGCGAATTGCAAAATCATTTTCCGTTGTCCGATGTTGAACTATCGCAGCAAGAAATGATGGACCGCTTGTTGTTTGCGCAGTGTTTGGAGACGGTGCGCTGTGTGGAGGAGAATGTTGTCACGTCGAGCGCGGATGCAAACATCGGCAGCATTTTCGGCTGGAGTTTCGCGCCGTATGCGGGCGGCACGTTGCAATGTATCAACGCGTACGGTTTGGAAAAATTTATCGCGCGCGCGCGCGAACTCGCGCAAAAATACGGCGCGCGTTTCGAGCCGCCAGATTTGTTGATAGAAAAAGAGAAAAAAAGAGAAACCTTTTGATATAAATTTCAAGAAAATTTTTGCGGGCAAAAATTTTCTTGAAATTTATATCCTCTAATTACTGTGAAACGTCCAATCTTTCAAGAAGAACATCAAATGTTCCGCGAAACGGTGCGCGCGTTTATTGAAAAACATGTGACGCCGTTTCATGCGCAGTGGGAAAAAGACGGCATGGTGTCGCGCGAGGTGTGGCGCAAAGCAGGCGACATGGGATTCCTCTGTTTCGACGCGCCCGAAGAATACGGCGGCGCGGGCATCGCGGATTTTCGCTACAACGCGATTGTCACCGAAGAGTTGTGGCGTTCGGGTTCGACGGGCATCGGCTGGGGTTTGCATTCCGACATTGTTTTCCCGTACCTGATGCAGTACGCGAACGACGAACAGAAAAAACGTTGGCTGCCCAAATTGATTGCGGGCGAACACATCATGGCGATTGCGATGAGCGAACCGGCGGCGGGCAGTGACCTCGCGGGCATTCGCGCGACGGCAACGCGCGACGGTGACGCGTACATCGTCAACGGCTCGAAAACATTTATCACCAACGGCATCATGTCCGATATTGTGGTGACGGTGGTGAAAACGAATCGCGAACTGAAACACAAAGGCATTTCGCTTTTGGTGTTGGAACGCGGGATGGAGGGTTTCGAGCGCGGGCGCAAACTCGACAAGATTGGATTAAAGGCGCAAGACACGGCGGAATTGTTTTTTGATAATGTGCGCGTGCCGCGCGAAAATGTGTTGGGGCAAGAGGGCAAGGGTTTTGTGTACTTGATGCAGCAGTTGCCGCAAGAACGTTTGCACGTCGCCATTGGCGCGGTGGCGGCGGCGGACGCAGCATTAGAGATGACGTTGAAATATGTTCAAGAGCGTCACGCATTCGGCAAGCCCGTCGGCTCGTTTCAAAATTCGCGTTTCAAGGTGGCAGAGATGAAAACGGAAATCGAAATCGGTTACGCGTTCATTGACAAATGTATTCTCGCCTTGAACGCGAAACAATTGACCACTGAAGAAGCGAGCATGGCGAAATGGTGGGCAACCGATTTGCAAAAACGTGTCACCGACCAATGTCTGCAACTGTTTGGCGGCTACGGCTACATGACGGAATATCCCATCAGCAAAGCATACCTCGACGCGCGCGTCCAAGCGATTTACGCAGGGACGAATGAGATTATGAAAGAGGTGATTGGGAGGGGAATGGGGTTGTGAGCGCGGCGCGAAGGGATTGCCAAGTGCGGTTATCATGGATTCAAAGGAATGTTTGAAGCGAAAGTGACGGCTGCGCCGCTTTCGCGGCGCAGCCGTCGCATTTTTTGGGGAACTCACTTTCGCGATTTCAAGATTTATTCATATTTTGTTCTGTGGAGGTTTTGCAATGGGAAAAACACTGCACATCATCTCACGTTTTTGTTTGGGGTGTATAATTATTTTGCTTCCAGTAGTTTTTGAGTCGTCTGGGAATGGAATACAGACCGCCTTCGCCCAAGAGGGCGACCCAGAAGATGAATCTGCGATTTTCTCTATTCGCAATCCGAATTTTGAAGACAGCGAAAATTCATATGCGCCATGGGTGATAACGTCAAATCCCGTTGCTGGTGAATTTGATGTCGAAGATTGTTGCGCCAATGCTTTGCCGCTAACAGGTCTAGAAGGTGGCAACGACCTTGCGCTCTATCCAAATCAGCGAGACCTAACCCTACGACAAGCGGTCCAGGTTATTGGCGGAAAAAAGTATATTCTTTCTGCATGGGTTGCAGCATCTGGCACCACTGCAGAAATGGCTTGGTGGAATAATGGGGATACGACGAGGCGCGTTTGCGCTACGATAACTAATCAATGGCCCGATTACCGCCCTATTACGTGTGAGTTCACGGTGCCTGCCAATGCAACAAAGATAAGAGTAATTCTGAAAGCGTTTCACACAAATTCAACGAACTGGGTTGTAACGGACGGGTGGGTGTTGACGCAAAGAGGGCATTTTTATGCACAGGCACAAAAAACCGGAATTTTTTACGGTGTCCGTGCAGACATTAACACGATTAATCCCTCTGCAAAAATACGCGAGCCAATCTTTTATTACGCGACCATAAACATAACTAATGCGAGAAAAGGTATTGAGACAGGGTGGCAGAGAGGAATCAATACAACCTGCCAGAATCAATTCAGCTATTCTAGTTCTGTCTTCAACTGGTCAAATCAGCCAGTGCATAATCCCATGCCGGCTTCCAACACCTCATACCAATTCTGGCTATACAAGTTGCAGGGGACAACGTGGCGGGTGGACATAACCAATTTGGTCGGAGGGCAATTGCTCTTTCGCCAAGACATCTTCATTGATGGCTTGGAGCATGGTACCCGTTTGCTGGCTGGTGGTGAGGTCTTCTCACCGCATCGAATCAACGATATGGGAATCAACGGTTTTCTTAATCTAAAATGGCGGGATCAAAATGGTGCCTGGCATGCATGGGATGGCCATAATGGCGAGGTTAGAGATACGCCTTATGCCGTCGCGTACCATCCAACGGATCCTTTAAACAATATTCAAGCAAGTGGAAACAATATTCTACCACTTGCGCCAGGGAGTCCATGTCCATGAGGTCTGATTCCGTTGACATAGAAAGGGGATAAAAATGTTTTCTCGCGTTATCTTTTTTTGCTTGACCGCTTTGGCGCTCTGCTTATTCGTTGCATGTAATTCTTCAAATCAGCCTTTGACAGAATTGCCTAGCATTCCATCACTTCCTCCTGATCGTGTGGCTCCAATTCCCACGCAATCCTCGCTTGGAGTTTCCGCTAAACCCATTGAGGCAAGTTGGTCAACTGGTTCAAATCCAATTGTCTCCACCGACAAAACCATATTTGGCGCGCATGTTGTCGTCATAACTGATAAACAGGTCACTGTGGTTTATTCTGTCTCAAGCGATTCAAGTTTGAAAAGCATTGATGCTCAAGCTCCAAAGTTGACAGATAACAATGGCAAGCAATACAAAACGACACAGCCAACTGCGTTAGCAGAGCTCGAGGGATTCCAATTGGTCGCTGTCACCTTCCAAAGCCCGGAGACCAATGCATCAGAATTTGCTCTGGAGATTCAACCTGGTAGCGAGGCAGTCCCACTTCAAATCACTCTTGCACAAATAGAACCACTTGATGCACAACCACCGTATATTTTTGAAGGGAGACAGACACTTGTCGCGAGGGAGGGCTATCTAGATCAGGGCGACTATCGGGTCTCATTTAATGGGTTCTTTCCTTATTCCGAGGATGTAGTAGCAAAGCAACAAAACTCCAAAGGACTCACCACAGAGGAACTGATTGCCGACGAAAAAACGAAAGCAGCAACCACACCAGAGATAGACCTCTCCAAACCCTTTCCAACGAACGCGATTACTGACAAGGTATCGGAAGGCAAACCAAGGATTGGCGAGGCGACGATTCGGATTGAGAATCTCAAGACAGGTCAAGTGCAGTTTCTATTCGTGGTTTTTCTCGATGACGGCGATATCAAGTCAACGTGGCTCGAATGAGTTTTCACCCAAAAAGAAAGCGGCTCAATGAGCCGCTTTCTTTTTGGGGTTCAGTTTACTTGTCACTGCTTTTTATTCCCTATCTTGCATTACCAATCTCACAATCTGTCTTTCTATGTTTCCCCGCGTCTGTCTCGTATTAAATATTCACACTCTACTCAAACGCCAACTCCCGTTCCTCCGCGCGTAATTGGTCCGCGCGCTGCAATTCGAGCGGCGCATATTGTTCGCGCGCATCGCCGATTCCAAACGCGTACCCAATGGCTTCGCCCAACGCGTGCGTCGCTAAACCGAGCGCGAGCGCCAACACGAATTTTGCGTCAAACGGGACGAATGCGTTCGTGCGTTGCAAATCGGGCAGCATTTTTTTCAAGCGCACGAATGGAATCAACGGCGCGCTCAACGCGTACACCATTCGCCGCGCCGCGCGCCATTTGTTTTGTTCGGCGCGCCGCGCGCCAAAGATGCGTCCGCCGAGAAATTTGTGAATGAAAAAGGGACGCCACATCGAGAAATTCAGATGCGCGAGCAACGCGGCGTTTTCCAACCAAAGCAATTCGCCGCGCCGCGTCAATTCAAGCTGAAACACCACTTCCGAGTCCAGCTTGGCGTCGAGTTGTGCGCCGTGTGTGTCCAACACCGCGCGCGTGTAACTCGTGTTGTGCCCGGGGAGCATCGGCTTGACGCCGCTCGTGACGGGTTCCGCCCACTGCCCAAAATTCAAAATAAAATCCGCGCGGCTGATGCTCGACGGATTCGCGTTGCGCATCGCCACGCTCACCGCCGCGTACCGTTGCGCGTGCGCGTTCAACAACGCCTCCGCCCAATTCGGACTCGGAAACGCGTGGTCTTCGGCAAACGCGATGAACGGCGCATGTGAAGCCGCAACGGCTTGGATTTTGGCGCGGCTCACAGAAGTGATTTGACCCACCGCAACGATTTGGACGGAATGAAATTCGCGCCACGCGCGCGCCGTTTCTTCCAACAGTGCGCGCTGCGGTGTGACCAGTACCAATTCAATTTCATTTGCGCGCATCTGCGCGCGTAGATGGCGAATCGTTTTTTGGATGCGCGCGACATCAAGCGGCGCGAGGAGAATCACAGAGAGCGCGGGCGGGGCGGGAGGGGGCATAGCTCGACAGGACGGGGTTGCGGAACGCGCGGCAATCTATGAGGGCGGTGATTCAAAGCTGTGCATTACTCTTGGACGATTCGAATCGCGTCCCCGATTTTGATTTCGCCGCCGCGCACGACGCGCGCCAACATCCCGCGCTGGTGCTGCAATTCCGCGCGCAGTCCCCTTCGCACATCGTCCACCATCGAACAGGGTTCGCACTCTTTGGTCGTTTCCAAAATCGCGCCGCCGATTTGCAAACGCGTCTTTTTGGGCAGAGCCATCAAGTCAATTCCGCGCGTCGTGATATTTTCGCGAATCGCCCCAATCGGGAAATCGTATTCGACGCACGTTTCTTGCTCAAGCAGCAACACCTGGCGTGAGCTGTCGGGCATTGCATGTCGGTCCCCTTCCAAGCCGCGATTCGCAATCGCGCGCACACTTGTTACTTGTTTCATCGGCTGTTTGTGTTTTACGCACAGTTGCAAACTGACGACCGTGCCGCGCGTGTGTTGATTCAAAATTTTCCGCGATGTTTCGGTATGCTCTCGTACAAGTTCCACCATTGTTCACCTCGCTACTTGCGCGCGCGGACTTGAATCGCGCGCCATATTTCCTCTACCCCGCGCGCATTGGCAAATGGCTGCAGCGCATCGCGAATTGCCGTGACAAATTGTGCGCGCGTCGCTTCATCCATCGCGGCGAGTTCTGCGCGCGCGCCGACGCCCAAGGCATGAAATTCGATGCACTCGTCCAAATTTTTGAAATGCGTCGCGTTCTCGAACCACTGCGCGGCGGCTTGTGAAAAACCAACCTCGCGCAAGACGCGTTCATAGTCCTGCGGCGTTTGCAGTTCGCTCCAATCCGCGCGATGTTTTGCGAGCACGGCGCGCGTTTGCAAAACGCGTTCAGTCGAAAATTTTTTGGAATACGCGTGCAGCGTATCGTTGAATTTTCTTACAAGCCCGCCGCGCTCCGGTTCCCAATTTTGCAGCAGCAGCGCGCCGTGCGGTTTCAACACGCGGAAAAATTCTCCAAATACCGCGCGGGGTTCGCCCCACAGTGCGAACGAACAAATCACCACGTCGAACGAATCATCCGCCGCGTCGAGTTTAGTTATATCGCCCGCCACAAATTCGCATTGGTCGAATCCGAATCCTTTTGCCTTGTGCCGCGCAATCTCCAGCATTTTTTCGCTGGCGTCCACGCCGAAAATTTTCCCGCCATGTCCGGCGCGCGGCGCAACCATCGTCGCGGCGAGCCCCGTCCCGCATCCCGCGTCGAGAACATGCGAGCCCGGACGCGTGTCGTACAATTGCAGCAACCGTTTCACGAACGGACGAAAACGCGGGACGCGCGTGCGTTCGTACTCGGACGCGAATTCGTCATAGAGTTGAATCAGAATGTCCATCCGTCAGTTTGTCGGTTTGCCGGTTTGTCGGTCCGTCCTTGATGTTTTGACCATCTGACCCTCCGAGTATCAGACCATCCGACTATTGTGTCACTCCCGTAAAATTAAATCCATCCACCACCAACGCGGGCACGCGAAAATTCATGTCGTACATGTAGTCGCGAAACAATTTTGTGTCGCGGCCAACGGCGCGCGTATTTTTTAACGCATCAATATACGAAGTGGTGAAACGCAAATTTTTCACAGGCAATGACACCTGACCGTTCTCGATAAGGAATGTTCCATCGCGCGACAGTCCCGTCATCATCACAGTGCGCGGCGCGACAACGCGCGTGTACCAAAAACGCGTTATCAAAATCCCGCGCTGCACAGATGCAATCAATTCCTCAAACGATTTGTCGCCGCCCGCGAGAAACATGTTGCGCGGCAGCGGACCTTGCACATTCGGCGCGGGCAGCGAATGTCCCGTTGACGCCACATTGTCGCGGCGCGCGGTGAACGTGTCGTACACCACATCGCGCGCAATGCCATTTTCAATGAACGTCACTTTTTGACGTGGCACGCCTTCATGGTCGAACGGCGACGGATAGCCGTCGAGCGACAAGCCGTCGTCATACAAATTCACCAGCGGACTGAACGCGAGTTCGCCGCGTTTGCCGCGCACGAACGAACGTTCCTCTTGCACGGCAAGCGCGTTGAACGTATGCCACGCGAGATATTGCAGCATCATCGCCACACACGCAGGTTCGAGAATCACGGTGTATTCGCCGGGCGCGAGCGCGATGGGATTTTGTGAGCGCGCCGCTTTATCAATCGCCGTGCGCGTCAGGTACTCGCCATCAAGCGCGCGCGCGTCGGGCGACGCGGCGGACGCGAAACCCGAAGCGGTCCCCGCGTCATTCATCACCACCGTATGCAAATCCGCGTACGTGCCTTGATGAAATTGAAACGCGCCGAGCGAATTAGCCACCGCGATTTCATACGCGTCAGTGCGGAATGCGCCTGCCGCAATCAATTTTTGCGACGCAGCTTGTTTGCACAATTTGGAAATGACTTGAGCGCGCGTTTCGGGTGAACAGTCCGCTGTGCGTTGCACGAACGCGTCCACACGCGACGCGGTTGATGGCGTCGGCAACGCGTTGTTTGGCGATTCGGGTTGTGCCTGGGCAATGGCGCGTGCTGTCGCAATCGCGCGCCCAATGCCCTCCGCCGAAATGTCGTTCGTTTCCGCGACGCCCGCGCGTTTTCCCAAAATCACGCGCACGCGCGCCGTCGCGTTCGCTTCAAAAACGTTTTGATGAATCGTGTTGTTGGCAAAACGTGACAGCGACGAATCCACCGTGTGCAACACGATTTCCGTCTGGTCGGCTTTGGAAAGCGCGAGCGACGATTCCGCGAGTTGTTTTAATTTTTCGTAACCCAACATAAACACAAGTTAAAAGTTCAAAGCTAAAAGTATAAAGTGGGCAAATCCACTTTAGCTTTTAACTTTTGACTTTTCGCTTTCTCATTTAGCTTCGGGAGAATACTTTGACATTGCGAAAGCGCGCGGGACTCGCGCCGTGTCCGGTGCGAATTGTTTGCGGCGGTTGACCTTTGCCGCAGCGCGGGGTGCCCCACACAATCCATTCGCTTTCATCACAGATCGCGTCACACGAACGCCAAAAGTTTGGCGTGACGCCGGTGTAGATGGGATTTTTCAACAAGCGCGTTTTCTTGCCGCCCTTGATTTCCCACGCGAGTTCGGTGCCAAATTGAAAATTCAATCGTTTGTCGTCAATGCTCCACGAACGGTTCGTGTCGAAATAAATTCCGTCGTCCGTGTCGGCAATCAAATTGTCGAGTTTCCATGTGCCGGGCAGCAGATTGACATTCGTCATGCGAATCAACGGCGTGCGATTCCAATTTTCCGCGCGCATCGTGCCATTCGAGCGTCCGAGATTCAATTCCGTCGCGAGTTCGCGATTCGTCATGTAACCGATGAAACGTCCATCGCGCACAATTTCCGCGCGCTGCGCGGGAACGCCTTCGTCATCATAACCGAACGTGCCGAGCCCACCGGGAATTGTGCCGTCGGCGGTGATGTTGACGATTTCAGAACCGTACTGCAACGTGTTTAATTTGTCGAGCGTGAGAAACGACGTTCCCGCGAACGATGCTTCTTGTTTCAACACGCGGTCGAGTTCAATCGGATGTCCGCACGATTCGTGAATTTGCAGCGCGACTTGATTGCCGCTCAAAATGATTGTTGTCGCGTCGAGCGCGGGACACGCGTCGGCAGTGAGTAACATGATTGCTTCTTCGGCAATGCGCGGCGCGTTTTCGACGAGCTGTTGCTCCAAGACAAATTCAAAACCGCGCGTCTGTTGATGCCGACCCCACGGGTACGTGCGCGTTTGCACTTCGCCGCGTTCGTCCGTCGCGAGCGCTTGAATCTCGCATCCGCTTTCGACAATTTCTTGTTGAATGTACGCGCCTTCGCTCGACGAAAATGTTTTTTCTTCGCGCACAAAAACCAATTCCGCTGTCGTGACCAAATGCGCGCCGTTCCTTTTCACGCGCCGCATCGCTTCGTCCGCTTTCAACAGCAGATTGATTTTGTCGGACATTGAAATCATGAACGGGTCCATTTTGTACTCGGAGCGATACGTTCCTTTGTTCGCTTCCGGCGCGCCCAGGTTCACACTGCGCGTTTTCGTCAGCGCACTCGCGCGCGCAATTTGCAGCGCGCGATTGACCACCACATCAACGTCCGCATAGTCATCACGCGACGACGCTGCGAAACCCCACGCGCCGTCGGCAATCACGCGTACGCCGTACCCTTGCGATTCGTTCTGCGTCAGTTCTTGCACGCGTCCGTTTTTCACCGCGATGGTTTGCATCGTTCGATTGACGACGCGCACATCGCAATACGTCGCGCCGCGCATCTGCGCCATGTTGAGAATTCGGGCGGATAAATCTTTCATGCTGCAAGTAGCAAGTAGTATGTAGCACGTAGTAAGTAACAATCCCCTACTACCTGCTACCTGCTACCTTGGTCTCCATTTCCTTTTCCACCAACACAAACGGAATCGTTCCCGAATCCAAAAGTGTATCGTGAAATTTTTTCAATCTCATGTGTTTAAATTTTTTTCTTAGGCGTTCGACTTCGAGTTCGCCGATGAGGTAACTCATGGGCTGCCCGGGTTCGGCAATGTAACGGCGCGTTTCCGCGCGCGCCGCCGCGTGTGAGAGTCCCACTTTGTCCACGAGAAAACGCGCGGCGTCGTCCATCCCCAGCTCGTAACAATGCATCCCAATTTCGGTAATCACGCGCGCGGCGCGCCACAAACGGTCCTGCAGTTGAAACAATCGCACACGCGGGTCGGCATAATAACCCGCTTGATTCATCAACTCTTCGCAATACAATGCCCAACCTTCCGCGAAAATCGAGGACGAAAAATGTTTGCGCCAACGCGAGCCGACATGATTCGCGCGCACGAGTTGCACATGATGTCCCGGGTACGCTTCGTGCGCGGCGGTGACGGGATACAAATAGTTGCAGTGCGCTTCGAGTTGCTCGATTTGCTGCGCGCGCGGCGCGGACGTATCAATCGGCGTAACCCAAAATTGACCGCGCTGATTTTCTTCAAAGGGACCCGGCGCGATGTACGCGGCGAAACTATTCAGCGCGCGGTCAAACGGCGGCGTCTCGACCACTTCACAGTCTTCATCGGGCAATGTGACCAAATCGCGTTCGCGCACAAATTCGCGCAAGCGCTTTACTTCATGGCGATAGGCGAACAATAAACGATGGCGCGCGGGAAATTCTGTTCGCGCTATGGTTGCAAGCTCGCGCCACGTTTTGCTTTTATCAATCCGTTTTGCCCATGCCGCAAGTTCGCGTTCCGTTTCGTGAAACACGCGCTCGCCCATCGTCACCACTTGCGCGATGGTGTACGGCAGCATGTGTTCGTATTTCAAAATGGTCGCGTACTGTTTTGCGCCGATGCCGAGTTTGCCCGTCGAGGTCAACATCAACTCGTCCTGCAAGTACGTCAAAAATCCGCGCAATGCCGAGCGCGCATTCTTTGCGGCGCGATGCAGCGACGGCGGCGGTTTCATGTGCTGCGCGATTTGGGGGATCAGCGTTTCGCAAAATTCCAGCGCGCCTTGCGTTTCCTCGATGCCGATTTCGGTGAGGATGTGCGGCGGATTTTTTAGATTCTCGCGCGCGGACGAAAGCAGTTCCGGAACCTGTTCCAAACGCGCAGAGAGCGTTTGGACGCGCTCGGCAAGCGGCGCAAAATCGCGCGAGGCGACGAGGAAAATGGAAAAGAACGGGTCGGCGACATAGTACGACGGGTCCGTCTCCCAATCGCGCGTGTCTTGCAAAAACCACAATTCGATTTCGATGTCGTTCTGAATCAAGGCGAGGTCCGTCGTCGCACCATTCAACAACGCGCTCTTTTCCAACGCGCGAAATTTTTTGCGAAAGGTTTTCAATTCCGCGATGCGCGCTTGAATTGCGCGCTGTGACATGTCGTCAAGCAAGTGGTCATATTCGTGAATGCCCAAATCCGTCGCGGAGGTCGGCGAGGCGCGATACGAGGATTCAAAGTATGCAGTTGCGAGACGTTCAAAATGTTCGCCCTCATCCACCTGCGGACGAACGCCGAACGCCGAACGACCCAATGGTTTCTTTCGCCCTTCGTCTTTGGTCATTGGTTCGTCCGTCTCCCCTTGTCGCTCATTCGTTGAGCAAAGCGCGTAACATCCACCACAAAGCGCACATGCGTACCTTCGCCAATTTTTTCCACATCATCCCACGCTTCGACGTTGAAAAATAATTTTCGTCCTTCGACGCGCGTCAATTCCGCGCGGGCGCGCGCATTCATTCCAACAGGCGTCGCGGCGAGATGTTTGACGTTCACTTCAATGCCGACTGTTGTTTGTCCTTCAGGCAAAACATTTTTCGTCGCGTTGAACGCGGCGTTCTCCATCAGCGCAATCATCGCGGGCGTCGCAAATCCCGCGACCATTCCACTGCCCCAACGCGCGGCGGTGTTTTCGGTGGTGACGAGTTCTGATGACTCGCCGATGACGCCAACGACAAGCTCGTTCATGTGTTTTCTGGAATTGCCAAATTCGCATAGGCTTATACTGAGCAAGAATCTCACGGATGAGCAGCACGAGCTCTGTGGGAACTTGTATCAGAGTTCATTCTTTTTCTTGGAACGGTTTTTCATCTTCCTCGGTTTGATCTTCTTCGGTTTGATTTTCGTAATGCGCAAGAGCGCGACGTACGCGTTTTTCATCCAATCCCGTTGGGAATTGATCCTTTTTCACGTTTATTTCTTTCGCCGCCGAAGAAAAGCAGTCAATTCGTTATTTTGTCATGTGACGGTTCAGCTTTGCAATTGCTTGTGAAATGACTGGTGTCGTCGGTGGCGGCTCAAACAGCGAAAACCACTTGACCTCATCAATGATATCCGCCGCGCGTGGTTCTCCTGAAACGATTTTACATGCAAAGATAAGCGTAACGATTTGAGTGTCAAAGAACATATCATCAAATGCGCCGATTAACTCCTGTACAGCAACTTCGATGTCCATCTCGCGTTTGCACTCACGGACAAGAGTTTCTTCCAAGTGATCACCTACATTAAGAAATCCGCCCGGAATATCCCACAGCCCACTGTATGGTTCTGCTAATCGCCGTCCCAGTAACACTTCTACACGCGCCCCGTTTCCACGGATAATCAATGCATCAACACATGGTTTTGGGTTCTGCCAAAGAATGAATCCGCAGTTTGTACAAACCGGATGGTGTACATCAGAGTATTGAAATGCACGCCATTCAAGTCGTCCCGCACAGCGAGGGCAGTATCGTAGGTCAGAGAACGCCATTCCAAGTCTCCTTTTGCGTTGCTCATACAAAAATAGCCGAGCTGCGAAATGCGGCTCGGCTATTCTACTCACAATTTATTTTCTTGCATTATGCAGGCGACGGCGCAAGTGGAGGCAATGTGCCGCGTTCTTGCGACGACGGCGATTCTTGTTTTTGCTGTGGTGTCTGTACGCTTCCGCCGGTGGAAAGTGGGATGTAGCGCGGGCGCTCAAATTTCGGCGCGTCCGCGAACATGGCTTCAAATTCTGCGGCGTCCACTGTTTCCACTTTAATCAAGCGGTCGGACAGCTCCTCCAACTTGTGGCGATATTTCGTGAGAATGTCCGCTGCGCGTTG
>CALMZO010000112.1 GCA_937870825.1 uncultured Chloroflexota bacterium
ATGTGGTCGTGGCGGTCCACGCGCGAACCGAGCGGCGTTTTGCTGTCGTTGAAATGAACAACCTTCAGGAAACGCAGTCCAACAATTTTGTTGAACGTATCCATCATCGCCGCATATTTTTCAGGCGTCGAATAGTCGTACCCCGCCGCGACGAGATGGCATGTGTCAAAACACACGGCGAATTTTTTCTTGTCATTCATTCCCTTGCGAATCGCGGCGAGATGTTCAAATTTGTATCCGATGTGATTGCCTTGACCGGCGGTCTGTTCAATCGTCGTCACACATTTGATTTTTTTGCGCGCGTAAATTTCGTTCAACGCTTCCGCAACACGCGCGCAGCCATAGTCTTCGCCCGCGCCCATGTGCGAACCGGGATGAATGACGAGATAGGGAATGCCCAAACGGTCACAGCGTTCCAATTCTTCGGCAAAGGAATCGCGTGATTTTTCCCACAATGCTTGGTCACTCGTCGCCAGATTGATGAGATACGACGCGTGCGAAACGACAGGACGAATCCCACAATTTTTCAAATTTTGTTTGTAACGCGTGACAACCTCATCCGCAATCGCAAACGCTTTCCACTGATTGTTGTTCTTGTTGAAAATTTGAATCGCATCGCACTTGAGCGTGACACCGCGTTCGATAGCCAAATCAACGCCGCCCGCGATGGAAACGTGTACGCCGAGACGCATCTTGCGTCCTCCTGTTATGAGGGATACTCACAGTTCGCAATTGTCAATTGGGAAACTGCGGCATATAATCTTGCCAAAAGGAATTCTTATGCGAGAAAATGAATTAACTTTTACAGGTGTGGTGGTTCAAGATGAAAATGCGTATGCTTCGCTTTGCCTTGAGCTTGATGTTGCGTCGCAAGGAGAGACGGTCGCAGAAGCAAAAAACGCACTTGTGGAAGCGGCAGCGCTATATCTCGAAACCGCAATCGAAAATAACCTACCGTATCTCCGTCCCGTGCCGCGTGAGGATGACCCGCGTTACGCCACCCCTGCCGAAATTATCGAAACCTTCCCGCTTCGCGTTAACATCGCTGTTCACGCCTATGCCTAATACTCCAATTCTCAAATCGAAACAAGTTGCCCGCGCCTTGGAACGCGCGGGTTTTGTTTTGGACCGTCAGAAAGGCAGCCACGCGCAATACAAAAAGGAATTCATCTTGTGACCGTTCCCATGCACAATGAGGACCTCGCGCCCAAAACACTGCGTTCAATTCTGCGACAAGCAAACATGACGATTGAAGAACTCAAATCTTTTCTTTAATTACCCCCAGCTCTCTCCCCACTTTTCCAAACACTTCAAGTCCCTTATCCAAGTCCTCTTGCGAATGTGCCGCGCTGATCATGACGCGAATGCGCGCTTTGCCCTGCGGGACGGTTGGATATTTGATCGCCATCGCGAATACATCATTGTCGAATAACGCGCGGGAAAAATTTTGCGCGAGCTGCGCGTCGCCGAGCATGACGGGCGTGATGGGCGTTTCGCTCGCGCCCGTGTCGAAACCCATTTGCTTCATTTCCTTTTTGAAATAACGCGCGTTATTCCACAATTTTTCTACCAGTTCGGTTGATTCCTCTAAAATATCAACAGCTCTCAAACACGCGGCCGCGTCTGCCGGCGTGACCGCGCTTGAAAACAAAAACGGACGCCCGCGCTGTCGCAGCCATTCCACGATTTCTTTTTTGCCCGCGACGTAGCCGCCGACGACGCCGAACGCTTTCGACATGGTGCCGACTTCAACATCCACGCGTCCGTGCATTCCGAAATGGTCAACGATGCCGCGTCCGCCGCGTCCGAGTACCCCTTCACCGTGCGCGTCGTCCACCATCAACAAAATATCGTGTCGTTCCGCCACCTCGACGATTTGTGGCAGCGGCGCGATGTCGCCGTCCATCGAGAATACGCCGTCGGTGACGATGAGCGCGCGGCGGTACGTTCCCGCGCTTTGTGTAATCGCGTCTTCTAATGCTTCCGCGTCGTTGTGCGTATAGCGCGCAATGTTCGCGCCCGACAACCGCGCGCCGTCAATGATGCTCGCGTGATTCAATTCATCGGAAAAAATTACGTCTTCTTTGCCGACAAGCGCGGGAATCACTGCGCCGTTGGAATTGAATCCCGACTGAAACGAAATCGTCGCCTCAACGCCTTTGAAATCCGCGAGTCGTTTTTCCAATTCGTTGTGCAGCGCAAGCGTTCCCGCAATCGAACGCACGGCAGCAGGACCCACGCCGAATTTTTCAACCGCGTCGTGCGCGGCTTGTTTCAAACGCGCGTCGTTGGCGAGTCCCAAATAATTGTTGGAGCAAAAGTTGAGGACGCGTTTTCCATCCACTACAATCCACGCGCCTTGCGGCGAATCAATCGTGCGAATGGTGTTGTAGAGATTTTGTTCGCGCAGCGCGGCAAGTTCGGCGTGGAGCCAGTTGAGTTTGGTGGACATAGTTTCTCCTACGGAAACAGCACAACCTTGCCGCTGTCCCCACTCATCATCGTCTCGAATGCTTTTTGAAATTCTTCCAATTTGAAACGATGCGTGATGACGGGTTCGAGATTCACCGCGCCGCTGCGCAGCAAGCCGCGAATTTCGTACCACGTCTCCCAAAGTTTGCGTCCCGCGATGCCGTGAACGGTGATGCCTTTCATGATGACGAGATTTGCCAAATCGAATTCAAAAGGTTTCGCGGGCAATCCGAGCAAGACCGCGTGTCCGCCGGACTTTAACAAATTCAATCCATCGCGAATCGCGCCGGGCGCGCCGGACATTTCGAGCAATACATCAACCCCTTCACCGTTCGTGTCGTCCAAAACAATTTTATTTAGATTTTCGCGCGCGGGATTGATGGCAATGTGCGCGCCCATTTTTTTTGCGAGACCGAGACGGTATTCCGAAATGTCGCTGGCATAAATCGAACGCGCGCCCGCCGCTTTCGCCACCGCAATCGTCATGACGCCGACGGGTCCGCAGCCCGTCACCAAAACTTTGCGCGCGACGACGGGCGTTTCGAGCGCGGTGTGTACGGCGTTCCCGAAATTTTCCTCGAGCGCGGCAATCTCGGAAGGCATGTTCGGCGGATTGTGCCACGCGTTCGCGGCGGGCAGCGCGACGTATTCCGCAAAACTGCCGTCGCGGTCAACGCCAATGATTTGTGTGTTGCGGCAAATGTGCGCCATGCCCGTGCGACACAGGTCGCAGGTGTGGTCAACGATGTGACTTTCGGCGGAAATGAAATCGCCGACCTGTACGCTCGCCACTTGTTCGCCAATTTCGATAACGTCGCCGCAAAATTCGTGACCGATGATGACGGGGGGCTTGATGCGATTCGCCGCCCACGTATCCCAATTGTAAATGTGAATGTCCGTGCCGCAGATAGATGTTGCGCGTGTGCGAATCAAAATATCGTGTTGCCCAATTCGGGGAATCGGGACCTCGCACAATTCAAACCCGGGTCCCGCTTTTGTTTTGACGACTGCTTTCATCATGGAAGGCATGTATTCTCTCCATTGAGATTGTGAATGGAAAAATTATAGCACACGAACGTGCGTCTGAAACGTAAAACGTCAACCATTGCTGATTGACGTTTTACGTTTTACGGCTGACCTATTTATTTAACGCAGTCCGGCGAACAAGTCGCGCTCTTTTTTCATGCGCCTGCCGAGATGCGATGCGGCGAGGATGAAATGTTCTTCGTTCCACTGCATCCCGCCATTCGTCTCGCGCCACCGCGCATAGTCTTGCGAATGATGTCTTTGGCAATACACGGCTTTTAATTTCATGTCCGAGTACGGCGACACATCAAGAATCGTCGTGACTTGGTCATCGGGAACGCCGCTCAAACCTTGCAAGCCCCAACGGCTAACCCAGCTTTGCGGCATCACGGCATAATACAATTTGCTCGGCGTGTACGGATTCAATCCGTCACGAAAGTGTTCGGGATGTTCCGCGTAATCTCCCGCGCGTTCGAATGCGTACAACGCGAGTTCATTCAGGACCTTCTGTTCCGATTCGCCCATCATGCCATCCGGCGCGTACGTCACAATCACTTGCGGCTGGACTTCACGTACAAGGCGCACGAGACGTTCTTGCAGCATCAGGTGATAATTCGTCGGCACGTATGCGGATGCGTGGTCAAGACACAAACGGCTGATGCCTGCGGCGCGACACGAACACAAGGTTTCACGCGCGCGCGCATTCAGCATTACGAGTGACGGGTCTGAAACGCGCAGGGTCATCAAATTGGCGAGTTCGCGCGCCGCTGTGATGAGCGAGACGCGTACGCCTTCGCCTGCATATTTTGCCAATGTGCCGGAAGGACCGAACGCTTCTTCTTCGGGACGCGCAAAAACGGCGAGCAGCGACAATTTTTCGCCGTTCACCGTATGTTCCAATCCGCTAATGCCGCTGGAGCGAACTTTCATCTGTGGAACGACCTTTGGGGTTTTGCGCAAGTTCGCCGAAACCTCAAAGGTCTTGCATCTTATGCCGCTTGTGCCACTTCGCGCTGTTGTTCCTTGAGCGCTTGTGCGACTTCTTTGCGCGCCGCGCGAAAACGCGCGAGCAAAGCTTCTTCCGAATCTTTGGAAAAACTCAGCGTGGTATTGCTGCAGCGCGCGCAGCCGCCTTTTTCGACATACTTGCGCGCATCGCACGTAATGCAGCTATTGAGCCGCACCATCATCAATTGAAAGGCGAGCGCGTCGGGATGCGTTTCGGGTAATGCCTGGATTTCCTGTACGAGTTTCTTCCACTTGGCATCGCGCGCGTTCTGCAGCGAACGCGTTGCCCAGTGTGCAAACAACAATTCTGTTCTGTCCATGTCGAACCTGCTTTCCTGCTTTCGCAATGTATAGTATCAGCTGAACCGCTGACTTGTCCTTAAAATTGCATAAGACTTTTGCGCCAGATTTTTCATAACTGCTGTTACGCATGACCAATAAAAACAACGATACTGTTCGGAGACGGAAACGCGAATTTGCGCGAATCTTTGCGAATCTGCACAAAAATTCTAAAAATTCGCGTGAATTCGTTTCGATTCGCGTAGATTGGCGTTTGAAAACCTCGCCACAAGTAGTTACTGCGTAGCGTGAGTGAGTAATCTATTTGAACGCACGGTGAGAATGATGTAGAATGCGCGGGCTTGCAAAAACAATACTGTGTTCAAGATTGTCGGATTTCCTTGGATTCCTTCCGTTCCCAAGATTTTGGAACTCGGGGAACCAAGCGAAATCGTTTTTTTCTCCGTGCCTACTGAATCCTTAAATTACATTGACGGCAAATGGATCCCTGCCGCGAGCGGGAAAACGTTTGAAAGTTTCAATCCCGCGACGGGCGAGCTGCTCGGCGTTGTGCCCGAATCCGACGCGCAGGATGTGACGAACGCGGTGGACGCTGCCGCGCGCGCATTCGACAAATGGCGCAAGACGCCCGCGCCGCATCGCGCGGAAATTTTGCACAACGTCGCGGACATTGTTCGCGCGCGCAAGCAACAACTCGGCGAACTTTTGACGCGCGAGATGGGCAAAGTCTTACCCGAAGCATTAGGCGACGTGCAAGAAGCGGTGGACATGGGCATGTACATGGCAGGCGAAGGACGCCGCTTGAACGGCTTGCTCGTGCCGTCGGAATTGCCAAACAAATGGGCGATGGCGGTGCGTGACCCGTTGGGCGTTGTCGGAATTATCACGCCATGGAATTTTCCCATCGCGGTTCCTTCATGGAAAATTTTTCCCGCGCTCGTCTGTGGCAACACCATCGTTTGGAAACCCGCCGAAGACACGCCGATTCTCGCGGTTGAATTTGTAAAAATTTTTGAGGAAGCGGGACTGCCGCCCGGCGTTTTGAATTTGGTGACGGGGTACGGCGTCCCGGCGGGCGAAGCGCTGGTACAAGACCCGCGCGTAAAATTGATTTCGTTCACAGGTTCCAATGAGGTCGGCAAATTGATTGCGGTGCAGTGCGCGCAGCTGGGCAAACGCGTCTCGCTCGAACTCGGCGGCAAGAATGCGATTGTTGTTCTCGACGACGCGGATGTTGACCTTGCCACCGATGGAATTATTTGGAGCGCGTTCGGGACAAGCGGGCAGCGTTGTACTGCCACCAGTCGCGTGATTGCAACGCCTGACATTTATACTACGATTGCCGAACGCGTTGCGAATCGTGCCGCGAAATTGCGTTTGGGGAATGGTTTGTTGCCGACGACCGATGTGGGTCCTTTGATAAATCGCGCGGCAGTGAACAAAGTTCACGAGTACAGCGAAATCGGCAAACGCGAAGGCGCGCAGCTGCTCGTCGGCGGCGACTACGCGACGGAAGGCGAATTGGCGCGCGGACATTTTTACAAGCCGACGGTGTTTAATGATGTGACGCCGCAAATGCGTTTGGCGCAAGAGGAAATTTTTGGTCCGTCCCTTTCGATTATTCGCGCGAATTCAATTGACGACGCGATTCAAATCAACAACAGCGTAAATTTCGGCTTGAGCGCGTCCGTTTATACGTCGAATGTGAACAAAGCGTTTGAAGCGATGCGCGACATTGCGACGGGCATTCTGTACATCAACGCGGGAACGATTGGCAGTGAAGTGCAGTTGCCATTCGGCGGCACACGCGGCACGGGCAACGGACATCGCGAAGGCGGCGGTCCGCCCGTCTTGGAAGTGTTCACGGAGTGGAAATCCATTTACGTGGACTATTCGGGAAAATTGCAGCGCGCGCAGATTGATACCGATGCGTTGGTGGGTAGCAAGTAGCAGGTAGCACGTATTATGGTTTCCCTACTACCTGCTACTTGCTACTCGACACATGACTTTACTTTTTCATTTATCCGACCTCCATTTCGGTCCAAAGTTTAATTCGCATTTGTCGGAATTGATTTTGCAGGATGTTCGTGACGCGAAACCTGACCTGACGATTCTCTCCGGCGATTTCACGATGCGCGGACGCGTGAGCGAGTATCAAGCAGCCCGCGAGTACATTGCGAAATTGCCCAAGCCGATTTTTACAATTCCCGGCAATCATGACCAACCATTGCATCCGCGCGGGTTGCCGGAACGCTTGGTGAATCCATGGCGGCGTTACAAAGAATTTATTCACGGAACGGTGGACGCGAGCGTACAGGTGGGAGATGTGTTTGTCGTCGGCGTCAACAGCAACAATCGAATTTTCCCCGGCGGTATTTGGACTTTTGCACAGCGCAAATTTATCGAACACGAATTTTTGCGCGCGCCAAAGAATCTTTGCAAAATTTTCGTGACGCATCATCATCTCGAATGGAACGGCAAGTATCGTCCGTTCGGCACTTGGTTTCCCACCGCGCAATTGAATTGGCTCGCGCGGCTCGGCGTGGAATTGATTTTGAATGGACACACGCACGTTCCATTGACGTTGCAAACTCCCCAGGGCATGGTCATCGCTCAGGCGGGAACTTGCATGTCGGGGCGTGTGCGTCACGGACACGGCAATGCATACAATCGAATTGTAATAAAACCTCAAGCACTGTGTGTTCAAGTCATGGGCTATGATTCAAACGCGGACCGTTTTGTTCAAAAAAGCGAGAATGAATTTCCTCGTCACGCGTCACCCGTCACCTTTTCTCCCGCAGGAGCAATCGCATGAACATTGACAAGGTTGTTCTCGTGTATCCAAAACGCGACGGCAAAATTTTAGGCAAAGCGCAAGGTTCGCCGTACACGTTGATGCGGCTCGCGTCGCTGGTGCCGGACGAATTGCCTGTCGAAATTTGGGACGAAGACCTCGCGCCGATTCCGTTTCATAAAATTACTCCAAATACGTTGGTGGGCATCACGAGCAAAACGCTCTCGATTGACCGCGCACGCGAAATTTCGGATGCCGCGCGCAAACGCGGGGCGACCGTTGCCGTCGGCGGCACGCACGCGACCCTTGCGCCGGAAGAAGTAAGTGAGTGGGCGCACATCACGGTTGTCGGCGAAGCGTACTTTACGTGGCGCAAAATTATCGAAGATGTGACGAATGACTGCGCGCAAAAAATGTACGTGGATGAATCGTGGGCGAATCTCGCGGGCGTTGCGCGTTTGACCGACCGCGTTTTGAACATGGTGAATGAGAAACGCGATTACTGGACGCCGTACATGGAAATCACACGCGGCTGTCCGCGCAACTGTTCCTTTTGCACGGCGATTCGCGTTTCGGGACGTGTGATGCGGCATCGCCCGATTGACGAAGTGGTCGAAGAAATCGAACGCCGCGACATCAAACGTTTTTTCCTCACGGACGACAATTTTGGGCTGAACTTTCGTACCGACCCCGAATACATCGAACAGGTTTTCCGCGCGCTGCGAAAATTGCCGCTGAACGGATGGACGAATCAAGCGGAAATGATGGTGGGCGATTTTCCCGACCTCATCAAGTTGGGACGCGAGGCGCACATGGACAAATTTTTCATCGGCTTTGAATCCATCAACGCGGGCAATCGCCGCGACCTTGGCGGAAAATCGAAAGGCAATATCGAAGAGTACAAGCGCGTGATTCGCACCGTGCAAAAATTTGGCGTCGGCGTTGTGGGACTTTTTGTATTCGGCTTGGATGCGGATACGCCCGATGTGTTTCAAAATACGTGGAACTTTGTCCGTGAGAGCGGACTCGATAATGTGAGTTTCACCATCATGACGCCCTATCCGGGTACGCCTGCGCGCGACGAATACATTCGCGAGGGACGTTTGTTCAAAAATGTCCCGTGGTCAAAATACGACACAACACATGTCACGTTTGAACCCAAGTCCATGACCGCGCAGCAGTTGCGCGAAGGGTACGACTGGATTTGCCGCAAAGCGTACTCGCTGCCTTCGATTGCGACGCGCGGGGTACGCACCCTGCGGCGTCATCCCATCAGACTCGCACACAAAAAATTGTTTTCATCCTTTAGCACCGATTTCGGTTATCGCCGCACGTATTCGTATCGCTCTGCCTAGTGCGACGAAGGACGAAAGACCAAAGACGAAAGGAAATAGAGTTCGTCATTCGTCATTCGTCCTTCGTCAGTCGTCCATTGTCTCCGAAACTCTCCGTCCTCCTCCCCATTTATAACGAAGAACGCGAATTGGAACATTGTTTGCGAATGGTGTTCGCGTCACAAACGCCGTTTGAAATTATCGCGGTGGATGATTGTTCGACGGATGCGACGCCCCAGATTCTTGCGCGGCAGATTGACCCGCGTTTGCGCGTGCTTCGGCACGAAAAAAATCGCGGCAAGGGGGGGGGGATTCAAACTGCGTTGGAACACGCGCGCGGCGATGTGGTAATTATTCAGGACGCGGACACGGAATACGACCCGCGCGATTGGGACAAATTGTTGACGCTGTACCGTGATGAAATTGCGCGGAACTCGAACGCGCGTATCGCCGTCTATGGGGTGCGTGATTTGTCATCGCAGCCCCTGCTCGGACACTTGGGTAATGCGGGACTGACTTTGGTTACAAATGTCTTGTGCGGCACGAAATTGCGCGACATGGAAACCTGCTACAAGCTCGTGCCGACGCAGCTGATGCGCGAGTTGAATCTGAAATCGCGCGGTTTTGAAATCGAACCGGAAATTACAGCGAAATTGGCAAAACGCGGCGTGAGATTTCTTCAAGCCCCCGTTTCGTACAAACCGCGCAAGGATAAAAAATTGCGCCGCGTCCGCGATGGAACGAAATCGCTGCTCGCGTTGTTCAAGTATCGGTTCGGCGCGTAGTGTGGCATGCTTCAGAGCGCGAATTGGCAAAATGTCTCTTGTTCTTGCCCGTTGGTTTATGAAAAATTTATTTGACCGTCTCCAACCCACTCGTTATAATCAGTTTGCTCTTTCCCCTCGACGGCGAGTGGTTATTTGACGTTACTCGATTCTCGTTTTTCGCATCTCGCATTCTGCACGGAGGTCCGCCTTGCGCGTTTTACTCATCAACCCACGTTTTCAGTTACCGATTGACACCCGCACAACCCCACATCTCGGCATCGCGTATCTTGCCGCGTTCAGCGAACAGCGCGGCGACGAGGTGCGCGTCTTTGACCAGGACATTGAAGAGGTGCCGCTGCGCGATGTCGTGCGCGAGTACCAACCTGACATTGTCGGCATCACATCCAACACGCCGCAAGTGAAACAAGGTTGGCTTGCCGCGCGTGAAATCAAAGCGGTGAAACCCGACACGTTCATCGTACAAGGTGGTCCGCACGTTTCCGCGTTGCCCGAAGAAGCGGGCGCGCGTCCAGAAATTGATGTCGTTGCGCGCGGCGAAGGCGAAGAGACGTGGATTGATTTGTGCAATACACTGGAACGTGTAAAAAGCGGCAACGCGAATTTTCAGGTACGCGAACTGCTTGACCCCAAAGCGAAAATTTTGGACAAGGTGTTGGGCATTACGTACATGACGACGGAAGGCAAACTGCGTCACACGCACGAACGTCCGCCGATTGATGACTTGAATACGCTACCGTTCCCCGCATACAAGTATTTCAAAATGGAGCGGTACTCGTCGTTGCAGCCCGCGATTGATGCGATTGACAAGGGCAAATCGTTTTCGATGATGACGTCGCGCGGCTGTCCGTACCGCTGCACGTTTTGCTCGCAATCGGTGATGGCGGAAAAATGGCGCGCGCGTTCGCCCGAACATGTGGTGAAGGAATGGCACTACCTCGTCGAAAATTTTGGCGCGCAAGAAATCGGTCTGCTCGACGACAGCGCGAACATTGACCGCAAACGAATTTATCGCTTGAGTGAATTGTTGATTCAAGAGAATCTGCACAACAAAGCGCAGTGGGTGATGATTAACGGCATCCGCGCGAACCTCGCGGACACGGAACTTTTAGGCAAGATGCGCGAGGCGGGCTGCAAGCGCGTCGCGTTCGGCGTCGAAACGGGCGACGAAGATATTTTGGAAAGTATTGACAAACGCGTGACGCACGACCAAATCCGCACCGCCTTCAAAAACGCGCGCAAAGTCGGACTTGAAACCGTCGGCTTTTTCATCATCGGCTTGCCGGGCGATACCGAAGAGACGATGGAAAAGACCATCAAATTCGCGTGTGAACTCGACCCGCTCGTCGCGAATTTTTCGATGATGACGCCATATCCGGGAACCAAAGTTTGGGAGCAAGTGCATCGCAACGGCGGACGGATGCTCGTCAAAGATTGGCAAGATTACGTTTTCTTTGAAGGGAAAGCGCGGTACGAAATGGGACCGACGACGGCGGAGGCGCAAGAACGCAAGTGGAAGGAAGCGTACCGCCGATTCTATTTGCGTCCGCATCGGATTGCGAAAACCTTGATGCGCGAATCTACGTGGAAAAATTTCCCGCGCACATTGAGCATGGCAGCAAAAATCGTTTTGCCGAAAAAGACCAAAGACGAAAAGGTGAAAGCGATTATCGAAGAGACGCAGCAGGTGGCGTGTTAAGAAACTCTACCCACCAAGCAATACCATACCCATCGCCTTGCACATGTCTATCTGGCATCGTCCGAAACAAATCATCAAGACCCAGCTCGCCAAGCGCGGTTATGTTTTAGAGCGGAGCGCGTCCCTGCCGCGGCGCGTTCAGGAGATGGGATTCATTACGCTCGCGCCGAATCAAACCTGGTATTATGAGCGTGCTGACAAACTGCCGTTAGGCATTGAACTTGAACGTGACCTCGAGCGCCTGGTTAACTATTACAATCTTTCGGTCAAGACCATCATTGACGTTGGAGCAAATCAAGGACAAAGCGCGCTCCGTTTTCACCGAGCGTTTCCACAGGCACGCGTCTTTTCCTTTGAACCGGTGAGCGGCACGTTCCAGCGTCTGGCAGAGAACACGCGCGGTTGCCCAAACATCCATATTTCAAAAATCGCGTTGGGCGCGCAGCCGGACACCGCCACCATTCAGCTCCAGTCGAATTCGGAATGGAATTCATTGACGAACGGCGTCAATGTTGCGCGGACCGAAGGGGCGGCAAGCGAAACCGTAGAAATTCAGACGCTTGACGAATTTGCGCGGGCGAATCAAATTGAACGCATTGATTTGCTCAAGACGGACACGGAAGGGTATGACCTTTGTGTCCTCGAAGGGTCACGCAAACTGTTGGAGGCACAACGAATTTCGCTTGTCCTGGCAGAGGTCGGATTTGGCACAAGTAAAAGGCATACTTCGTTCGTCGAGCTCACTCGCTGGCTGGATGCATATCACTTTGGACTGTACGCCTTTTACGAGATGGTTCATCATCCAATGGATTGGCGCGTGCTTTACGCGAATGCGTTGTTTGTGAACTTGAAGCTTGCGCCGAACAAACCGGCGTAAACGCGCGATAGGGCATTTGCGCAGACGCGATCTGAAACGTGAGCCAACGGTAACCGGCTTTTGCCGGTGTGAAAAATGCATAAACCAACTCCACCCTCTCTTTCCGGTTTACCCGTAATCGGCAATCTTTTGGAATTTCAAAAAGACCGCTTCAATTTGCTGCGACGTGGATACGAAACCCTCGGTCCCATTTTTACGATTCATCTCGGACCCAAACCTGTCGTCGTGCTTATCGGTCCGGAATATCACGATTTTTTGTTTCGCGAGACGGACAAAATTCTTTCGATGGACAGGGCGTACCAATTTTTGAACGCCATTTTTGAAGGCGCGGCATTCACTGCCGGACCATCAGACTATGATGCGCAGCGGCATGTGATTCTCGCGCCGTTCGCGGGAAAAAAGATGCCGGGCTATGTGGAAATCATGGTGGAGGAAATTTCTGCGTGGCTGGAAAGTTTGAACGAGCGCGGTGAATTTGAAGTCGTCTCATTATTTCAACGCATCACGCAGCTCGTCGGCGCGCACGCGTTGATGGGCAAAGCGTTTCGCGACGAAATGAACGACGAGTTTTGGAATTTGTATGCGGAGCTGTCAGCAGGAATTGACCCCGTGCTGCCGCCGAATTTGCCGCTGCCGAAATTTATCAAACGCGACCGCGCCCGCGCAAAACTCGGCGGGATTATTCAGCGCGTGATTGACGAACGCCGCGCGAATCCTCAGACACATGCCGATTTTCTCCAAGATTTTGTCGAAGCGAAATTCAAGGATGGGCGTCCACTGCCCGATGAATTGATTATCAGCATCGTTCTGGGACTCGTTTTTGCCGGACATGAAACGACGGCGGGGCAAGGCAGTTGGGCGCTGATTCTTTTGCTCCAGCATCCAAAATATCTTGAAATGGTGCGCGCAGAATTGGATGAACATTTCCCGCCCGGTACACCCTTCGACCATCGCGTCATGCGAAATCTGCGGCATCTCGATTGGGCGCTGCAAGAAACGGAACGCTTGCGTCCCTCCGCCGATGTGATTTTTCGATACAATCTCGAAGCGTACGAACTTGGCGGCTATCACGTACCAAAAGATTGGCTGACGATGCTTGCGCCGCGCGTCGCGCATGTGAACCGCGAAGTTTTTACGAATGTGGATGATTATGACCCGCTGCGTTTTTCGCCGGAACGCGCGGAACACCGGGTGGCAGACCACACGTTGATTGGCTTTGGCGGCGGCAGGCATCGCTGTTCGGGCGCGAATTTCGCGCACAATGAAATGGCGGCATTTGTCGCGTTGACCTTGCAACGCTTGGATTTAGAGTTGCTCGACAAGAATCCCGGTGTCAATTACGGTCTCGGTGCGCCGCGTCCCACGCCGACGTGGATTGGGTATCGGGCGCGCACCCGGACAATTGAACCTGCACTCGTAGTTACAGCATGAAATCTTTTTTCAATTTCGGGAAAAATAATTCCTCACCCAAAGCGAGCAGTGACGGGGTAAAACGTCTGTGGCTCGACATGGGCGACCCCGGTGTTTTTGTTTTTCCATCGGGCGCGCATGACCGTTGGCAAGACCACGGGCTTGGACTGCTGCGAACGATTTTACGCGACCGCGGCATCGAGACGGACATGTTTTCGCTGCGCTCGTTGAAAAAGTGGGACGAACTGCCGAAACGTTTGCAGGGTTATGACCAATTGATTATGAACGTGCGGAGTTACACCTATCCGTTCGCGTACAAGTCCGCGCAAATGTTCAAGCAGGTGAATCCAAACGGCATCGTCATCACGGGCGGAATGCACGCGACAGTCGCGCCGGATGAAATGGAAAACGTTCCCGAATTCGATTACATCTGCGGCGGACCCGGCGAAAACACGATTGTGGATTTGGTCAAAGAGCCAAAATCCTTTCCGCGCCAGGTGCTCGGTGTCGGCACCAAGAGCATGTCGGAATGGCCCATGATGGATCGAACATTGTGGCCCAATCCCAAGTTAAAAGATTTTCCGTGGCCCCTCGAACCCGAATGCGGTTGGGGACCCGGACCCGTTGCGACGGTGATTACTTCGCGCGTGTGTCCGTGGCAATGCGTCTTTTGCAATGAAGCATCGTACATTCCAAACATGGGACGCAAGAGTGTTGACCAGGTGATTGACGAATTGAATTTTCTCGATTCGCATTACGGTCCGCTCGGTTCTGTCGTCATTCACGATTCGATGTTTTTTCAACAGCCCTCGTGGCTCCATGAGTGGCTCGAAAAATATCCGCGCAAGGCAAACAAACTTTGGCCCTACTGGGCGGCGGGACGCAGTGACACGGTGCGCCAATGGCCCGATTTGTTTGAAGCGCTCGTGCGCGAGACGAATTGGAACATCATTTCCATCGGCTTTGAATCGGGCAGTGACCGCGTGTTGAAAATTTTGAACAAAGAATGTACTGCTCAAGACAATCTCGTCGCGATTGAACATCTGAATCGCATCGGCGATGCAATGGAACGCGCGGGGCAAGACCCGCCAAAATTTTGGGCGAATATCATGCTCGGGATTCCGGGTGAACGTCCCGAAGACGCGTTCGAGACCATGCGAATGTTAAAACGCATGAAACGCGTGCTGCCATCCATTTCGTATTACGCGCCGTACCCCGGCTCGCTGCTCGGGTATCAACTCATCGCCGAAGGCAAAAGTCTAATGTCGAAAGAAAATTATCACCGCTATCCCAACGACGAAAAATTAAAGGGCATTGATTACGCGTTCTATAACGATTTGATGGCGGGCAAATTCGACGCGGAAATCAACAAGGGGATGAACGGGAATGCGCGCGGCGCAGAAGTGTACGCGGGGCAGTTGCTCAAAGCGTAGCAATGAAGACTGAGCGATGAGCAATGAGCTTTGAAGCTCTGTCGTTTGTCCTCCGTCCTGTGTCATTCGTCACATGTCGAGTTT
>CALMZO010000113.1 GCA_937870825.1 uncultured Chloroflexota bacterium
CGTACGGACAAGTCGCGTTGCTTGCAGGCGCACCGCGCGGCGCGCGTCAAGTGGGACGCATTTTGTACGCGCGCGGACGAACGGTGCCGTGGCAGCGCGTTATCAATCGCTACGGCGGACTCTCGACGTACAAAGTCGGCAGTGGCGCAGAGCAGCGCGCGTTGTTGGAAAAAGAGGGCGTCGCGTTCACGCAAGACGGCGTCGTAGATTTGAAAAAACATCAGTGGCGTCCCGGCGCGCACACGGTTGAAAAATTGCATTTGCCCGAAGATGTTGTTTTTGAAATCAATCGCAAGTTGCCGTTTCAAAAATGATTTATTGCATCGGCTTCATCGGCGAGAACCAAAAAATGTATCCACAATACGCGCAGATTACACACGTCGCGCTTGCGTTTGCCCAATCTACATTGAAAAATGTTGCGAGAGCGGTATTCAATTGCGCTTCACGCTGCCAAAACAAATCGCCGTCACAAATCGGACATTGCAAAATTTTTCCCTTGACCTCGACGCGTTCCGGATTCTTTTTTCCAAACAAGCCCATTGTTCCCTCCAATGAAAAAAATTTGACGTTTCACGTTTGAGGTTCTTTTACATTCACCGTCACCGTATGCGCGCAGCCGCGCGCGACTATCATCACAAAATCTTCGTTACCCAACGCTTCTTCGTGATGAATTTCATTCGGTGGCACCGAGAGAAAATCGCCCGCGCTCACTTCGGCAACGTGTTCGCCGTTTTTGCCCCAACGAAAACGCGCGCGTCCGCTCACCACATAAATCGCGGACTCACAATCGCCGTGATGATGCCATCCCGCGCTGACTCCCGCAGGCGTCGTCACGAGCCCAACCCAAATCGTTTGACTGCCTGTGAGTTCGGGGGAAATCGCCGCTTCGCGTTTCATGCCGCTTGTTTGCGCGGTGGCAGTGCTGCGTTCATTGGGATGAATGATTTTGATACCGTCGGACATGGATGTTGAACTGTCATTTCGAACGCAGTGAGAAATCTCTTTTGTCAGACCGAGATTTCTCGCTTTGCTCGAAATGACAAATTATATTCCTCCAACAAATCGCCCCGGATTCAAAATGTTGTTCGGGTCGAATTTGCGTTTGAGCGATTGCATTAACTTGAATGACGCGCCAACGTCGTCCCACGCGTAAAGATTTTTTTTCAAGGACGCGGGCGCGCTCTCGACGATGAGGTGTCCGTGCAAATCGTGTACGCGGGCGCGCAGTGTTGCGACAAACGTTTCGGGTGCCGCGTACGCGCCATCGAACGACGCGTAAACGGACGCGACTGCCGCATGCGAAAAAATGCGCGGGGCGTTCGGTGTATCCAATAACACGCGCAATGCGTTTTGCAATTCCTTTGGCGGCACGCTCACGCGCATGAGCAACGCGTCGGAAAAATTTTCGCGCAGGGTCGCGGGCAAGTCTGCAATCGCGCTCCACAATGTTTTCGCATCGTCAATTGCTTCGACAGAACGCGCGTTGTTTTCCTGCGCCGCGTTTGAAAATAAATCGCGCGCGGCTGCCATTGTCGCTTTCGAGCCGCCGAAACGCGCCGCGATGTGCCATGCGCCCGTTGTGTTCGGTTCAATCCAACGCGCGGTGCGCGCGTCGAGCAATTCGATAGCGAGGGGAGGCGTGGACAAATTCCAAATCGGTTGAACTGCCGCGCACGCGTTGCTCAATTCATCAAAAGATGCCCACAGCGAAATTTCAGCAGGCGGTTTCGGAAAAAGTTTAAAAGTCGCTTCCGTGAGAATGCCGAGCGTGCCGAACGCGCCGACCTGGACTTTGTGCAGTTCATAGCCCGCGACATTTTTCACCACTTTGCTTCCCGCTTTGATGATGTGTCCGTCAACGGTGGCGAACCGGTTGCCAATCATGTAATCGCGCGCAGGTCCGTAGCGCAAACGCAGCGCGCCGTTCACGCCTGAGGCAAGGACGCCGCCAATCGTCGCGCGTTCGGGATGCGGCACGTCGAGTGGAAGAAATTGTCCGTGTTCATTCAAGACGCGTTCAATCTCCGCGAGCGTCATGCCCGCGCCGAACGTGGCGGTGAGGTCGTCGAACGCGTACTCGACGACTTGATTCAGGTTCGTCGTTTGAATCACCGCGTTGTATTGCGAGGGCGCGTTGCCGATGTGTTGCAGCGTCCCCCCCCCCCACGACACCACCGCGCGTTTTTCGGAATTGCATTGCGCGAGAATTTGCGCGAGTTCGGGCGCGTCGCGTGGAGTATAAATCGTTTGAGGGGCAATTCCACCGAGAGCAAATTTTTCGTTCGTCATTCGTCGTTCGTCAATCGTCAAATCCACACTTCCGTATTCCCCGCAATCGCTTGCGGCAATTTGCTGCGCGCGGCTTCACCGCACTTGCTTCCTTGCGGCAGCATTTTGCACGGATTCAAAATACGCGTCGGCGCAATCGCATCGCGCAGTTTTGCTTGCGCGTCCAAATCGCTTTGTTGAAAGAGCAGCGGCATGTAATCCAATTTTTCGAGACCGACGCCGTGTTCGCCGCTAATCGTGCCGCCCACGTCCACGCACAATTTCAAAATTTCACCGCCCGCTTGTTTCACGCGTTCGTACGCGCCTTCTTCGCGCGCGTCAAACAAAATGTTCGGATGCAAATTGCCATCGCCCGCGTGCAGCACATTCGCAATCGTCACGTTATATTTTTTCGCAATCGCGTCTTGCTGCTGCAACACATACGGCAGTTTGGAACGCGGCACGACGCCATCTTGAATGTAATAATTCGGCGCAAGTCGTCCGAGCGCGCCGAGCGCGGTTTTGCGCGCTTTCCACAAGTCCGCGCGTTCTTGTTCATTTTTGGCGATGCGTACTTCACGCGCGCCATATTCTTGACAAAAGTCCGCGAGCATTTCTTGCAGTTCGTCAATCCCCGCTTTCGGTCCGTCCACTTCAATCAATAGCACCGCGTCCGCGTCGAGCGGCAGTCCAATGTTGTACGCCGCTTCCACCGCGCGAATCGTCGTGCCGTCAATCATTTCAATCGCGGCGGGAATCACGCCCGCCCCGATGACGCCGGAAACGGTGCGCGATGCTTGCTCAATCGTGTTGAACACGGCGAGGAGCGTGCGCGTCGCTTCGGGCAGGGGCATGATGCGAACGAGAATTTTGGTAATGATTCCAAGCGTGCCTTCACTCCCAATGAACGCGGCAACCAAATCGTACCCCTGTTCGTCGGGGGCAGTTCCGCCAAGCCACAAAATTTCGCCGTCTTCCAAAACCACTTCCAAACCCAACACATGATTCGCCGTGACGCCGTATAACAAACAATGCGGACCGCCGGAATTGTTTGCGACGTTGCCGCCGATGCTGCACGCGGCTTGCGACGATGGGTCGGGCGCGTAAAAATAGCGGTACGGCGCAAGCGCGGTGGAGACATCGAGATTGATGACGCCGGGTTCGACGAGCGCGGTGCGATTTTCCAAATCAATGTGGTGAATTTTTTTCATGCGCGCGAACGCAATCATGATGCCGCCTGCAATCGGCGTTATCGCACCACAAAGCCCCGTGCCTGAACCGCGCGGGACAATTGCCATTGAATAGCGACGCGCGATTTTGATAATCTCGCTGATTTGTTTTGCGGTTTCGGGCAGCACCACAATATCGGGCGTCGCCATGTTGTTCGAGCCGTCATACGAATAGACGCGCAAATCGTCGGGCTGCCACAACACGTTGCGCGCGCCGAGTAAGCGCTGGAGTTCTTGGACGGCGGGGGAGATGGGTTGCATAATTGGAGATTGGAGATTGGAGACTGTCATTGCGAGTGCGACGTTTTTTGTCGCAACGAAGCAATCTCGATGATTGGGTGATTGGGTGATTCGGTGAAAAGTAATCAGTTATCAGTATTCAGTTATCAATGAATTGCGATACGCGATTCGCGACTAGCGATACGCGAGAATTATACATCAGAACAAAAGCGGCAAGAGAGCGCAAAAGGTAAAGGAATGGTTTTCAAATGTTATGGACTGGTATGATTTTGCACACCGCGCAGGAATTTTAAGGTTGAACTATTGACGAAAAAAAATAGTTTTTCCATACTGTTAACGCTCGCATGAAGGAAATATAAAAGGAGGTTGGCATGTCTCGTCAAAGGTCGATTCGGCTACTACTTTTGGCAACAATGGGTGTTGCTGTCGCTGTAGCGGTCATGCTGTTCGTAATGAATACGGCAGGCGCAGATGGTGTTCTCCTACCGTGGGATACACCCCCCAAGTATCGCATTGCATATTTTATAGGGCGCGAAGCAATCACTGGGTCGAACCTTCTTGGAGCTGATAATCTCCGCCAGACATTGGGGGCGCGCGTTGCCCAAAACTGGACTCAAGTTATGGATCTTGATAAGAGAAAACCACTTGACGCCCTAGTGATACACAAAAATGCATTGAATTTGGTGAACAAGCCGGAATTGATCGGCCTTTATCAAAGGGGAGTTGCGGTTGCAGTATTCGATCTGGATGCTTTCAAGACAGCGGAGCTGCTTAACGATCCTTGCATCAAAGAAAATGATCAGGGCACCCAAAATTACAAGGGAAGGTTTGCGATAATTTCAGTCCATCTAATTCTCGGATCAGCCGAGGATGTCCGCTTAATCAAACAACCAAAGGGCAATTGTGGAAGCAAACCCGTCCCAGGCGTAAGGGGAAAAACCCAAGAGCTTGTTGCACATACGATTAAAGAAATAACGAACCGTAGTGATTACAATATCTTTGCCCAAGTATTGACCCAAAACATTGAATGGATTCAATATAACCGGAGAGACTTTGAGTCTCAATAATGATTGGCCGATCTGATCCTCAACAAGGAGCACTGGCGATGAAAAAAAAAACAATTCATTCGTACGCTTGTAATAGCAGTAGTAGTGTTTTTCTGTTGGGTTGGTACGGTAGTAGCAGAAACGCGCACAAGTGGGAACGTAACTGGAAGAACTTGGACTGAAGGAAACTCGAAATGGGGCGAGACTACGTCGACCCAACTTTGGCCGTGGATATCATCTGCCACGCGGTTGTGGCATCTAGGATCAATTGACACTAGTTCAACCACCTCGAGTCGAACCAATTCAAGGACGAGCGGTCGTTCGTTTGCATCGGGAATTATAATTGGAACTGTCACAACGCAACATCAAACCAATTCTCAGGGAGGAGGCTATTTGCTTTACACCAGCGATACGGGTGCTCAGTCTACAGCTAACTGGTGGCGTTGCGGTAAAGCAAATTGTCCATAACCAACACACATATAGCGCAGAAGGCGGTTGAGCCTTACTCAACCGCCTTTTTGTTTTAGTCTTTGACACTCAATTTCCCCCATGCTACACTCGCGCGCATGATGCGCCTCCCACTTTCCCCACACGATACGGTACTCTCTGCCGCGTTACGCTTTATTCTCGAACTTACCGCGTTGTTTGCGATTGGCGCGGCGTTTGGCGTTGTGAATTTTTTGATTTCCGTTTTCGCGATTGCGTTGTTCAATGCGCGCGGCGACAAACGTTTCAAGGGCATCGAGGTGTCGGGTCCGATTCGCTTGATGGTGGAGGTGGTGATTACGCTGATGGGAATTTATGGCGCGCTGCTTGTGTTCGGTACGTTGTGGGCGGGAATTTTTGGCGCGGTGTGGGTGGGCTATTTATTTTTGGCGCGCGAACGCTTGTTGTGGCTTGCGCGAGGGATGAGGGAGAAAGAGTGAGGGATGAACAGGTGAAGGGGTGAACGGGTGACAAGGTGAACGGGTGACGATGAAAAATTTTTTCCGCGATATTTTTGTTGATGCAAAAAATACGATGCGCGATTTTGCGCGCAATCGTTCCGCGCTCATCGTCGCGATTTTGCTGCTGCTGCCTTGGTTCGCCGCGATTGTTTCAGGGCGCAATACGAATCCGTGGTTCGGGCTTGGTGAAATTTTTGGCATCATGTTCGTGTATTGGTTTTTTACGCGGCGACGCGCGATGGAAATGATGCCCGTCCGAAAACCAATCATTGAATCAGCCATCGCGCTCGGTCTCGTTTTGTTGTGGATGCTGTTTCGTGTTGGGCAGTACGGAAATTGGTACGAATTGCCGCGCGTGCCAATTCTGACCGACAAGGAATTGTTTGAAACGATTGTGCCAAAAATGTTCGAGATGGTGCTGCTGCCGCTCGCGATTTGGTTCGCGCTGCGGTATCGCCCGCGCGATTTGACCTTGCGCGCGCATTGGCGCGATTGGATTCCGGCGCTTGTGCCGATTGCCGCGCTCGTTTTTATCGGTCTGCAAAATAACAAGCCGCAAGAATGGTGGCAGAGCATTGTCTATTTTTATTTTGGCGCGGGACTGCCCGAAGAGTTTTTGTTTCGCGGACTCGTGCAAACGCGTTTGGAGGCATTGGTGAAAAATCCTGCGTGGGGTTTGTATCTTGCCGCGCTCGTGTTCGGCGCGTCGCACTTGCCCATCAATTTAGCCAACGCGCCCGCGACGAATTGGCTGTCCGCGTTTGAAAGCGCGTTCACATTTCAGATGAGCGTGGGCTTTGCGCTCGGTTATGCGTTTCAGCGCGCGCGCAATGTGATTCCACTGTCGGTGATTCATACGCTAATCAATGCGGCGCCCTGAATATGACGAACGACCAAAGACGAACGACGAACGAAGCAAGTTTGGTCCTTCGTCCTTCGTCATTCGTCGTCACATGAACAAAACGAATGCCATGCGTCTTCTCGACGCGCAAAAAATTTCATATACGACGACGGTGTACGACGACGCGGGGGAATTTCATTCGGCGGATGAAGCGGCGGCGTTGATTGGCGCGCCGGTGGAGCAAGTGTACAAGACGTTGGTGGTGCTGCGCGAGAGTTCTTTGCCGCGCGCGAAACCAATGCTCGTAATGATTGCGTCGCATCGTGAAGTGGACTTGCGTTTATTGGCAAAAAGCATTGGCGAAAAAAAATTGCGGATGGCGACGAAAAAAGAGGCGGAACAATTGACCGGCGCGCAAATCGGCGGAATTTCTGCGCTGGCACAATTGAACAAAGGGTTTGAAATTTTGCTCGACAAACCCGCGCTCGCTTTGGAAACGATTCACGTCAGCGGCGGCGTGCGCGGCGTGGATATTCAATTGCGCGTAGGGGATTTGATTCGGGTGACGAGAGCGAAAATTGTCGAGGCGACGGAAGAAACGCGAAATGAGAGAAATCAGGGAACCGTCGAGGAGGGGGATTCGTCTTGAGGTAGACAATCCAGGAGGTTTCATGTTTTATCGCATCCCCTTTCTTGTTGCCTTGCTGTTTCTCGCCGGCTGCGTGAGCACACGCGCAACGCCAACCGCGCTCCCGCCGTCCACCCTGCCGATTGCGACGGGCATTCCCGTCACGCCGAAATCGAGCGCGCCGAACAGCACGGCACTGCCAACGGCAACCGTCGAAACATTGCCGACACCGGAAAACGCGTCCGCGCTGTTTTCGGAAGCAAACGAAATTTTGAAACAATATCAGCCGCCCCAAACAGAGCCAAAAGCATTGTACGACGCGTTGGCGCGCGGCATTGGCGAATTCTTGCGCGCGACGGCGAACGGCGATGTTTCGATGGAAGGACAGCCCGCACTCACGCAATTGGCAGAGGCGCTCGGACAAATCGAAAATCTTGCCGACAATGCCCAAGTGCAAGTGAACGCGATTCACACGGGCGATGACCAGGGCGGCAGTCGCGATGTAATTTTTGTCGCAGTGCAAGGCGTGATGGGTTTGCCGATTCTTGCGCTCGAACGATTGGGCGCGACGTACGAACCGCTCCCGCCGGTTGCGTTTAATAAACTCGCGTCACCCGACGCGCGCAACTTTTATGTCGCGCAACTAGAGACGCGCGACGTGACGCGCGACGGACAGCGCGAATTGATTTCTGTGTACGAATATCCGGGCGGCAGCGGCACGACAAATGAATTGACGATTGCGCGCTGGCTCCCTGACGAAAAAAAATTACAAACGATTTTTCACGCGAACTTGATTAACTGGGCGGGCGAATCTGATTACGAAATTGAAACGACGGCGGACGCATCCTCCATCAAACTCACGTTTCCATGGTTCGGCGCGTTCGACGCCAAACTGCTCGCGCATCCCACCGCGACGCAAACGTGGGAATATGACGACGCGCAGGGCAAATTCGTGCGCGTGAGGCAAGAGATTGAAGCGCCCAAAACGCCGCGTCAAGCGTTGAACGCGGGCGAGTACGCCTTTCGCAACGGCGACTGGAACCGCGCGCTCGCGTTGTATGAACGCGCGTGGAATGACGCAACGTTGGAAAAAGAAGATTTCTCGGAATCGAGAGCCGACCCGAAAGCGTTTGCAAAATTTCGTCAAGTGATGGTGTTGAATCTGTTGGGACGCGGCGGCGAGGGAAGGAAACTGTTGACCGACGCGCAAGCGAGCGGCGACGCGCTAACCTCTGTTGCGAATACGTACGCGCGCAACGCGACGGGACAAAACGGCGCGCTGCGCGGCTGGATTGCGATGGCGAACGCGGGCGATTTGTATCAGTTGATTTTTGACAGCCGGGCAGGCAATCTGGATTTTCCGTTCGACGCGAGCGAGATTTACGCGCAGGGCGGCATCCTCGCCGCGTATTTGCAGACGAACGCGGACGCGGACAAAAATCCCGACCAGGTGTGGAGTACCCTGGAACGTTTGAATTTCAAACCGTTGCAGCGCGCGGCAACCGACTTGAATGGCGACGGCACGAATGAATTTTTCATTGTGACGCAAGAGGGCGGCACCTCGCCAAATCAGGCGCAGTCGTTATGGTTTATTTACAAACGCGCGGACGCGTGGCGTGTGCGGCAGTTGGATTTGGCGGACACGGTGCAGTTTGAGGGCGATGTTGAAATTCCAAACACAAAATCACGCGCGTTGAAACTGAAATTGCCCGACGCGTTTTCGCCGAACGAAATCGCGTTGACGTGGGATGTTCCGCCAAACAACGGCTTGCCGCGCATTGTGTGGCTCGACGCGCAAACGCTCGAACCGCGCGCCGAAAATTGGACAAGCGTCGGCGGGGGTGTGCTGGAAGATGATTTCTAAATATCAAAAGCCGTCCTGTCAGGACGGCTTTTGTGTTTCACCGTTTGACACATACTATTCCCATTGTTAATATCGTGGAAACAAACGCGTATGACAAAATTATCACATTTCGGGGAGACCTACAGATGAAAGCCGTCGCAATTTTTGAACATGGTGGTATTGAAAAGCTCCAACTTGCCGATTTACCAAAACCCGAAGCGGGTCCGGATGATGTCATTATCAATGTCAAAGCCGTCGCGTTGAATCGGCTCGACGTGTGGGTGCGCGAAGGTTTGCCCGGCTTGAAATTGCAAATGCCGTTCACGCTCGGTTCGGATGTGGCGGGCGTGATTGATTCCGTCGGTGCGAATGTAACACAATACAGCGCCGGACAGCGCGTGACCATCAATCCCGGATGGTGGGATACGACGTGCGAATTTTGTCAACGCGGCGAACATGCGTTGTGCGCGAATTTTAAAATTTACGGCGAGCATTTGCCCGGCGGTTACGCGGAATTTATGCGCGTGCCCCCGCGCAACGTGCTGCCGATTCCCGATGATTTTGAATTTACCGAAATCGTCGCCGCGCCGCTCGCGTTTCAAACCGCATGGCGCGCATTGATTACGCGCGGGCGATTGCAGGCGGGCGACGATGTTGTGGTTCTCGGCGCGGGCAGCGGCGTTTCGACGGCGGCAATTCAAATTGCAAAATATGCGGGCGCGCGCGTGTTCGCCACATCGCACAGCGATGAAAAATTGCAGCGCGCGCACGAGTTGGGCGCGGACGTTCTTGTCAATTACGCGACGAGCGAATGGGAAAAAGAGGTGTTCCGAATGACCAACAAACGCGGCGCGGATATGGTGATTGATTCCGTCGGCGAAGCCACGTGGTTAAAATCCCTGCGCGCGTTACGCAAAGGCGGACGCCTCGTGACGTACGGCGCGACCACAGGTCCGAATCCCGCCGAAGAAATTCGTCTGATTTTTTGGAAGCAGTTGGAGATTATCGGAACCACCATGTCAAATCAAGGTGAATTTATGGACGTGATGAAATTGGTGTTTCAGCGCAAATTGAAACCGATTGTGGATGTTGTGTTGCCGCTCGAGCGCGCGGCAGAGGCGCACGAACGTCTGATGAAGAACGCGCAATTCGGAAAAATCGTATTGACTGTATGAGTTTGCCCCCATTCTGCGTTTTATGTGTGGATGAACGATACCCTTTCGTACCTTGTGCAACTTGCCTTTTTTGCGTTGGTGGCGGCGAGTATTTTTGAATTGGTGCGCCAACGCGATGCACAGCATCTTCAGATTGCATTGCTGATGATTTCGGTTGCGCTCGTGGTGTGGGTGTTGACCGGTACGAACTATCAATTGCCGCAATGGGTTTTGCTTGGAGGTTCCATGGCTGCCGCCGCGCAGCCATTTCTTTTGTTGCGGCTCGTGCAGAATATTCAGGCGACGCCTCCTTTCACACAATGGCTCGCGCTGGGCGGAATGTTGACGGTTGCGGGGCTGTTGCTTGTCGTTCCGACTCCGCGCCCGGCATGGTTCATTTGGCTGGGTGTAACGTATTTTGTGGCGGTGGACGGGTACGCGGGATACGTGTTGGCGCGGGCAGCGCAGCGCGCACAGGGTGTCACACGGCAGCGTTCTTTTTTCGCCGCAGTGGGGTCGTTCTGTTTGGCGCTCTTGGTCTTGGCGGCGGGCTGGTATCTGGTCACGCGCGAGGTGGCATTGCAGCCGGTACTGGTGCCGTTCGCGCTGCTGTTTCTTTTTCTTTTGGCGCTGAGCTATTATCTGGGATTTTCACCGCCGCGCGCGCTGCGCCGGCAGTGGCAAGAATCCGCACTGCTTGCATTTTTGCGCGGCATGGCAGGATACACGATGAATGTGCGCGCAGCGATGGCGTTGAGCAATGTTTGTGATGCTGCAATTCATGCGGTGGACGCGCGCGACGCGCAAGTGGTGGTGTGGAAAGAGGATGAACGCGTTTTCACCGTCCTCGCGCCAAATGAAGGCACCGGCTTTGGCATCGAGAATCGCGCCTTGGAATCGGCATGGCGCACGCTTGTTCCATTCCTCGCACGTACACGCGCGGAAATGGGACACGAACTCGCCGAGTACGCGGACAAGTTGGGTGCAAACGCGCTGATTGTGATTCCGCTCATTACATCCAAAGCGTCGATGGGTCTGCTTTTGGTATGGCTGCGCTCGATTCCTTTTTTTGTTGAAGATGATGTGCGCCTTTTGTCCTTGCTCGCCAAAGAAACGGCCACCGCGCTCGACCACGGGGTGCTGCACAGTGAATTGGAAGAACGCGTGGCGCAGCGCACCGCCGAGTTGGAAGCGACCAACGCCAATCTGCAACAAGAAATTCTGGAACGAGAACGCGCGCAGCAAGCCCTGCGCGACAGCGAGGCGCACTTTCGCGCGCTCCTCGAACACAGTTTCGATGTCGTCACGCTGTTTGATGGACAGGGTGGAATTTTGTACAGCACACCCGGCACAACGCGTGTGCTGGGCTACCGCGTGCAAGAATATGTGGGACGCAACATTTTTGAATATGTCCATCCCGACGACATTCCCGACGCGCAAGCGGCTTTGGCGCGGGTGTTGAAAACGCCGGGCGAAATTGTTAATGTCGAATTCCGGCTCTTGTGCCAGGACGGCGCATGGGCTTTTGTGGAAGGGGTTGTGAAAAATCTTTTGCATGAACCGAGCGTGCGCGCCATTGTCGGCAATTACCGCGATGTCACCGAACGCAATCGCACCCAAGACCTGCTGCGCGAAAAAAATGTGCAGCTGCAAAATTGGGTCAAGGTCTTGCAGCATCACAACGACGAATCGCGCGAACTCAACGCGTTTGGCGAAGACCTGCAAACGTGCTACGACTTGCCCGAAGTGCTGCATCTGATTGAAAATTATGCGCCGCGCCTCTTTCCAAATTTTCGCGGCAGCATCGGCATCGTGGACGAAACCCAAAAGGTGCTGCGCTGGGCAGCGCACTGGGGCGAACCGCAAGCGAACGGACACCACAGCGTTACGATGGAAGAATGTTTGGCACTGCGGCGCGGGCGCAGCTATGTGGTGACCGATTCAAACACACAGGAATTGTGCCAACACCTGTCGCCCGTGCCTTCGAGTTATGTATGCATTCCATTGGCGGCGCAGGATGAAATTTTTGGTCTGCTGCATATTGCCGCCTTTCCGCCGGAAACTCTTTCTGACAGCGAACAACGCATCGCGCGGAGCATATCCTCGCAAGTGGAACTCGCGCTGGCGAATATGCGGCTCCGCGAATTTTTGCGCGAACAGGCAATTCATGATGCATTGACGGGCCTGTACAATCGCCGCTATCTGGAAGAAGTTCTCGAACGCGAAGCCTACACCGCGGCGCGCATGGCACAGCGGATTGGGATTATCATGCTGGACCTTGACCATTTCAAAAATTTGAACGATAGCTTTGGACACGACGCGGGCGATGCGGTGCTGCGCGCCATCGGACAATTTTTGACGCAACAAATTCGTCAGGGCGATATTGCTTGTCGTTACGGCGGGGAAGAGTTCGCGCTCTTTCTGCCGAATGCGCCGCTCCAAGTCGTCGGCGAACGCGCCGAAGGATTGCGCTTGGGTGTGCAGGCACTGGACGTACAATATCGCGACACGTCTTTGCCCAAAATGACGATTTCACTCGGCGTTGCCGCGTTGCCCGAACACGGCGCGACGGGACTGGACGCTTTGCGTGCTGCTGACGAAGCATTGTACCGCGCCAAGCGCGCGGGACGAAACCGGGTCGTCGTCGCAAACGAAAATTGAGTATCATGCAATCCTCGCCGGACTTTGTCCAAGACCGTTTTGTGAATGGCTTTCACCCGCGCTGGGTGCGGTTTGCGATTGGACACAGCGCGCTGGAATGGTCGCCTGGGATTGCGCGTTTGGTTCTCGACGGCGCAGTGGAAAATGAATTGTCGGACGCGGAGATTGACGACCATCGCACCGCGCCGCGTTGGAATTTGCATTGGACTCCGCCGTTGACATTGACGGTGCGCGCGCGGTTCAGCCACGCGGCAGGCGAATTGCTCGGCACGGCGGGGTTTGGATTTTGGAATGACCCGTTCGATTGGTCAGGCAACGTGCAAGCGCCGCCGAACGCGCTTTGGTTTTTTTACGCGTCGCCGCAAAGCGACATGTCGTTTGTGCGCGGACTGCGCGGTCACGGTTGGCGCGCGGGCTTTTTGAACGGCGGCAAAGCAGACCCGCTGACGATGGCGGTGGGCAACGCGGTGTTTAAAATTCCCGGCATGGACAAATTGGTTTTTGCGACGGCGGAAAAAATGATGAACGCGCAAGAAATTTTGCTCGACGAAATTGACATGACGCAGTGGCACGAATACAAAATTGTCTGGCGCGCGGACGAAGCGATTTTTAGCGTGGACGCGCAGCAAAAATTTCGCGCGAAAAATCCGCCGAACGTGCCGCTTGGCTTTGTCGCGTGGGTGGACAACAACGCGACGACGATGGGCCCGGGCAAGGAATTTTCCTTTTCGCGCGTGGCTGTGCCAATGCGCGAGTGGATGGAAGTGGCGTATGTCAAGATTGAAAGAACGGAATAAATTTCTGTTTGTTGGTCTCGGGATTGTATTGCTTGGCGCGATTGTGCCCCTGCTCTATTTTGGGCTGATGCCGCAACCCGCCTTCCGTCGCGAGCAAGCTATCGCTTATGCCAAACAGCAGGCGCCCCTCTCGCGTCCCGAAGTTGGGATGGTTCAAGCGCGGATTGATGAGGTCACGGCAGAGTTGATGAGTTTGAGTGATGCATACAAACGGATGAATGTTGGCAAGTCTGTGACATCCGATGCGCAAGTTTGGCTCGTCGTCGTGAACGGCAAGTTTGTGTACGAGGGATACCCGTTACCTGACGCGCGTCATTTTTTTGAATCCGACAGTCAATTTTTCATTCTGGATGCAGCCACCGGCGATCCGGATGTGTCAGGGCTTCCAAGGGCGCAGCTTGTCGGCGTTACTCCCCGCGCGCCGCAGGCAGTGCCGACACCGTAACACAGAGAATTTTGATGTTTGCGAAAACAATTCCATCAGTGCTTTCAAGCGTTGACCTGCCCACCCGCGATTGCTGTGACCGCGTGCCGTCGGCGGAAATGCTGCACGCGTTCGAGCAATTCAATCGCGGTGAGTATTGGGAACAACACGAAACGTTGGAATTGATTTGGCGCGCCGAAAAAGATACGACGATTCGCAATTTTTACAAAGGCATTCTCCAGGTCGGCGTCGGATTTCATCATCTTTGCAAGGGCAATTACAATGGTGTCATTAAGGTTCTCGGACGCGGCATCAATTATTTGAAACCGTACGCGCCGCAATGCTACGGCGTGGATGTGGCGCGATTGATTGAGGAAGCGAGCGGGGTGTATTGGCGCGTGCGTGACTTGGGCGCGGAACAAATTGGCGAATTGAAAATGACAGACTTGCCGCGAGTGCATGTTTTGAGAGGAGGCGCGAATGTTGGCTCCGATTAATTTGGATGAACGCTTTGAACGCGAAATCAAAATTCCGATGACCCAGCAAGAATTTTTGAATTGGGAAGAAGAAGATATTCATGCGGAATGGGTAGATGGGGAGGTGACAATCTATATGCCGACATCGAAACAGCATCAACAGATTGTTGGTTTTCTAAGCTCATTGCTAGGGCTTTTTGCTCGCCTGTTTGACTTGGGTGAAGTGTTGACCGCGCCGTACTCGATGCGCGCCAAGCCAGACGGTTCGGTACGTGAACCCGATGTGATGTTCATTGCGCGTGAACATGCAGACAAGCTCAAGCGCATGTATCTGGATGCGCCTGCCGATTTGGTGGTGGAAATTATTTCCGATACAAGTGTGACGCGTGACCGCGCGGACAAATTCTACGAGTATCAAGAATCCGGAGTGCGGGAATATCTGATTGTTGATTCGCGTGCAGGAAAGGAGCGCGTGGATTACTATTTTCTTGCTGAGGACGGAAGTTACCAAGCCATCCTCGCGGATGAAGAGGGCAAATTTCATTCGCGCGTGCTTCCGGGTTTTTGGTTTCGCAAAGAATGGCTGTTTCAAGAACGGACGCCAGACCCATTACGCGCACTGATGGAGATTGCGCCAGAAGCGGTTAGAAAATCTGTAGAAGGAAATTAGCATGGCATATATCATTGCCGAACCGTGTGTGGATGTGAAGGATGCGTCGTGTGTGGCGGTGTGTCCGGTGGATTGTATTCACGGCGGACCCGACGATACCATGTTGTATATCAATCCCGACGAGTGTATTGACTGTGGCGCGTGCGCGCCCGAATGTCCCGTGAGCGCGATTTTTCCCGAAGACCAAGTGCCGGAACAGTGGCGGCAGTTTATTCAAATGAATTACGCGTATTTTGGCAAGACCAAGTAGGGGGCAATGCTTTATGCTTGCCCGTTTCTCTCCCGAATTCTGGTACGCGTTTTTACAACTTGGCGTCATTGTGACGTTTGCGATAACGGCACTGCGCGCGTGGAAACATTCTCGCGCGCGCTTTGTGGAACTCGTCAGCGCGTTTTTATTCGGCTTGCTGTTGGAGCAAGGCGATATTTTTTTGTTTGGCACCTATCGCTATAACGAGAATTGGATTTTGCTCGGCGATGTGCCCATCGCGATTGCGTTGACATGGGCGCTGATTATCGCGGGCGCGATGAATATGACGGATGCGTTAGGAATACCGACGAACGACGGAGGACGAATGACGAACAGGATGCCCTCCTTCGTCTCAGCGCCGATGGCGGATGCGGTGTGGGCGATTTTGCTTGACCTGGCGATTGATGCGATTGCAATTCGGTTGGGGCTTTGGACGTGGACGATTCGCGCGGACGAAGGTTGGTTCGGCGTGCCGTGGGGCAATTTTTTCGCGTGGCTCTTTGTCGCGTTCTGGTTTTCGTTTTTTACGCGGTTGGTGCGCGGGTCTGTCATGGCGAGGAGCGGGTTACGCGACAAAGCAATCTCCAATGTTCGGGGCATTCAGACTGCTGCCGAACATGGTTCGGAGCAAAAACGGCTCGCAATGATGCTCTCGCGTCAATGGTTCGTTCCATTTTTCGCGTTCCTCGCGCTCATCGCCACGCTCGTTCCATTCGTCGCGATTGAAAATACTGCCGCGCTGCCGTTTGTTCCCGATGACGCGCCTGCGTACAACAACGCGGTGTGGGTGATTTTTGCGTTCACGCTCGCGGTGTTTGTGAGTGTTACCGTTTGGGCGTTACGGCAAACGCGTAGTCCGCGTGAGCCGATTGAACATTGGCTCCTGCTGGTGCGGTTGGTAATTCATCTTTTGTTTTTGTGCGCGCTGCTCGTGACGGGAATGTATTTCGATGCGCCGTTGCTGCTCGTCGTCGCGGTGGCGATGCTGCTGGTGGAAATTATTTTGACGCGTGGCTGGTTCATTGATTTGGGAATCACCGCGCGGCGATGTTTGAGACAAAATTTTGTGGGGGCGCGCGTGAAATGATGCGCGCTCTGTCGTCCTACCGCGTACAACTCGCGTTTCTCCTCGCACCCTTTGTCATTGGGACATTTTTGTTGACCGTTGTTCCAATGCTCATCACCCTCGCGCTCGGGTTCACCGAGTACGATTTGTTTTCGCCCCCACGCTGGAACAATTTTCAAAATTTTATCAATTGGGGCGCTGACCTTTTGTTTCAACGCGCGTTGTATAACTCGGCGTGGTTCGTTCTGCTCGCGGTGCCTTTGCGCGTGCTCGGCGCGCTGCTCCTTGCGTTGTTTTTGGACCGCACGGGGCGCGCGTGCGGCATCGGACGCGCGGTGATTTATTTGCCGACGATGATTCCCGAAGTGGCGTACGCGTTGATTTGGCTTTTGCTGTTGAATCCGGGTTACGGGGCTGTCAATTTGTTTTTGAATCTGTTCGGCTTGCCCGATGTAGGTTGGACGCTCGAACCTTTTACGGCGCGCGTTTCGGTGACGGTGATGTGGCTGTTCCAATTGGGCGAAGGGTTCGTGCTGCTGCTCGCCGCGCTGCAATTGGTGCCGCGCGAGGTGTTGGAAGTGTCATTGCTCGACGGCGCGAATCGGTGGCAGCGGTTTCGTTTTGTGATTTTGCCGTTCATGGTGCCCGCGCTGCTGTTGTTGGCGTTCCGCGATGTGGCGTTGAGTTTTCAAGGCGTGTTTGTTTCGGGATTGCTGCTAACGGAAACGGGTCCATATTACACAACATATTTTTTGCCGCATTACATTTATGATGAGGCGTTTGGTTTGTTTCGCTACGGGTACGCATCGGCGACGACGTCATTGGTGTATGTTGTGACGGTGGCGATTGTGGGCGGGCTGTTTTTCGCGGTGCGATGGTGGAGGCGTGACGATGCGAATGCATAAAGAGACGTTACGGCGTAACGTCTCTACGCGCGCGTGGGGAACATTGTTCTCGTACTTGATGTTGGCAATTGTTTGCGCGCTCTTTTTATTTCCGTTGGTGTGGATGTTTTCGTATGCGCTGCGTTCGGTGAATCTGCCCGCGCCGTCGCAACTCGAATTTTTCACCCCCCCCCTTGCGTTTGAAAATTTTGCGCGGCTGAATGAATTTTTTCCGCTCACGCTGTTCGTAATCAATTCGCTACGCATCGTCGCGCTCGCCGTGCCCCTGACGCTGCTCACCGCGTCGTGGGCGGGATTCGCCATCGCGCAGCTGCCGCCGCGCGCGCGCAATTTTTTTCTGCTGGCGAGTGTGGCGTTGATGCTTGTGCCCGCGCTGGCGACGTGGATTCCGCGTTTTGTTTTGTTCACGCAGCTGCGTTGGATTGATACGCTTTTGCCCGTGATTGCGCCCGCGTTCATGGGAACGAATCCGTTTTTTGTAATTTTGTTTTATCTCGCGTTTCAACGCGTGCCGCGCGACGTGTACGAGTCCGCGTATTTGGATGGGGCGAACGCATTGCGAATTTGGTGGAGCATCGCGTTGCCGTTGGCGGTTCCCGCAATTCTTGCGGTGGGAATTTTGGCGGCGGCGTTTTATTGGAGCAATTATTCCGACGCGCTGTTGTACTTGCGGCGCGAAAGCAATTACACGCTGCCGATTGGCGTGCAGTTGATGGAAAAGGCACAGTGGAATAATTTTCCGCTGATGATGGCGGTAGCCGTTGTGATGATTGCGCCTGTGCTCATTTTATTTCTGTTCGTGCAGCCATACTTTTTGCAAGGAAAAATTGCAGAACGATGGCTCAAATAACTCCAAGGAGGAGCGGTCATGTATAGCGATCTGATGCTACGCAAGTTGCCCGTCCGTTTGTTTGTTTTGGCTGGTCTGACTCTTGGATTGCTTTTGATTGTTGCCTGTGCGGCGCCGCCTGCGCCAACCTCCGCGCCCACGCAAGCTGCCGCGCCGACGCCAGTGGAAGTTGTTTTTGCGGTGAATGAAGAACCCGAAGAATTTACGGCAATGTCTTCGGTGGTTGAAAAATTTAATGCGGCGAATCCGAATGTCAAGGTGACGGTAGCGAATACGCCGGACGATGACGAGTTCACGAAAAAACTCGCGGCGGATATTGCGGCGAAAACCGCGCCCGATTTATTTTTGTTCAATTACCGTCGTCTCGGTCCATTCGTCATCAAAGGCGCAGTGCAGCCCGTTGACAATTATCTCGCGGCAAGCACGAGCATCAAGCCCGCCGATTTTTATCCGACCGCGTTCAACGCGTTCAAATTCAAAGGGCAGCAAATGTGCGTGCCGCTGAATTTGTCGCAGCTGCAAATTTATTACAACGTGGACATGTTCAAAAAAGCGAACGTCCCACTGCCGACGAACGATTGGACGCAAGCGGATTTTCTCGCGGCAGCCAAGGCATTGACGCAAGATACAAACGGCGACGGCAAGACTGACCAATTCGGTGTGGGCATTGCGCGCCAAATCATTCGCTTGATGCCCTTCATTTGGATGAACGGCGCGGACATTGTTGACAATCCCGAACGTCCGACGACGTTGACGCTCGACCGGGGCGCGGCATTGGAAGCGTTTCAGTGGTTTGTAGATTTGCAAGTGCAAGAACACGTCGTGCCGAACAAAGAACAAGAGGCGACAGAAAATTCGCAAACGCGTTTTCAAAATGGCACGCTCGCGATGTTTTTTCAAAGCCGCGTGTTGACGCCCGAACTGCGCGCGACGGTGAAAAATTTTACGTGGGACATTGCGCCGCTGCCTGCGGGAAAAAACAAAGCCACCATTTTGCACAGCGACGGTTTCTGCATTCTGAACGCGTCGAAAAACAAAGACGCCGCGTGGAAATTTATCGAATACATGGCGGGCAAAGAGGGCCAAGGCGCGCTCGCCGAAACGGGACGCAGTGTGCCCGCGTTGATTTCCGTCGCCCAGTCCGACGCGTTCTTAAAATCGAGTCCGCCCGCGCGCAATCAAGTGTATCTCGAAATGGCGCAGTACGTTCGCCCCGTGCCGTTGATGACGACGTGGCTCGAAGTGGAAAGCGCGGTGAACGCCGAAATTACGCGCGCGTTCTGGGGCGACGTGAGCGCGCAAGAAGCGGCGCAAACCGCTGTCGCAAACACGCGCCAATATTTTCAACAGAACCTCAGCGATTTGGGTTCACCGTGAGTGATGT
>CALMZO010000114.1 GCA_937870825.1 uncultured Chloroflexota bacterium
ACCATCTTTTTCAAAATCTTTGGGGTTAGCGAGTTGGTCGTCACGGTCAGCGGGCAGGGCTACCCTGCCTTTGGTATCAATCGCGAGGGAGAGTGAATATGCATCTCTTTGAATTATTGATCCGCAAGAATCAATTGAGTGGGCGCCGCTCGATTACGCCACTCGGCGTTGTCGTCATTGGAATCGCATTGGTGTTTGTCGGCGCGCTGTTCGTCGGCTGGTTTCGACAAATCACGCGCAACGTGAGCGCGCTCGACATCAACCAGACTGTACGGTTAGTGGAGAGCGCGGAAGCGGCAATGCCAACTGCAACGCTAGTGCCGCAAACCAATTCCAACTCGCCGGGGTGGACGCTGCAGACCATCCATACGCCGCTAGGCGAAGACACATATGCCGCGCCGCGCGAAGTGAGCGCCAAGGTGCTTCGCGATTACTACGCGACCATTCAAGATTGGGACGCGCACAAATTCGATCTCGCGTATCTGCAACAGCATGCTTCTGATTACTTTAGCGGCAAACAGTTGGAACGGATGCAGGCGCTGTTGGACTGGTTGAAACAAGAAAACCAGACCGTCGAACTGGGCGGCTACACGCTGCTTCCGATCGGACACAGCGTGCAGTTCGCGCCGAACGGCGTGCAAGCATTCGTCATCGAATACATCGCGGCGGGCAAGACCTATGGCTACAACCTCAAGACACAAGCCGAGATCGACGAACAAGAATTGCCGGACCGAATTGTCATGACCGAGATGAGTTATGACGCCGCCGCGAAACACTGGAAGATTTCGCGCCTCGCGCTCTCGATGGACCTCAAGACCAAACAAGTGCTTTGGCAGGACCAATAGCACCGGGGCACGGTAGGACGGAGGAATTACCAATGAAAATTTTTTCCATTGCAGACAAAACGGCGGTGTGGATGAACGCGCACAAATTCGTCGTCGCACTCCCGCTCGCGTTCGGGGTGCTCGTGGTCTTGATGCTTTCGACCGCGAGCAACACCTGTGCGCAAGGCAACTGTCCGGTCGGTTCGCACGGAGAGTGTACGCTGCTGCCGAACGGCAAGATCAAGTGCTATTGCGAAGGAAGTGGCGGAGGCACCCCCGGCCCGGGCGAAACACCCAGTCCAGGCGGAGGCGGTGGAGGCGGACAAAAAGTGAATGCGACAGCGGCGGCTGTGTGCGTGTACATGCCCGGTGGACCCACAGGATTTGGAAACACCAACGTGATGATCAGCAGCGGAAGATGCAAGGACGATTACTACAACATTTGGATTTGGTACATGGATGTATGCGAATGGCGAACGGGCGCGTGCAACGTCAAGATGCCTATCTTTATCGTCGAGTGCGCGCAGGGCTGCAAAAAGACGGTTGACAACCCCAAGCCGCCAACACCCTGCACGACATTTAGCTTTAGCGGCACGTCCCTGGAATGCAATCTGAATTGGATTGCCCGCGTGCGCGCGACGATTCCACCAACCCTCGTCAATTACACTCCCTATCCCCGCGGTCTCAATCGCGATCCGATCACGTTCCTTGCTTCGGGGTTAGTTACGCAGGATTGGCAGTGCAGTCGCACGATTGACGGTTGGGACCCCGAAACGTGGAGCGCGAACGACGACTTTCGAAGCTTTCAATTCTGTCTGCGGTGGCGTCAAGTCGCGCCTCCCGGTCCCGAAGAGTCGCGCAACTCTCCATACGGCGGATACGATCCCGCGCCCGCGTGGGCGGATTGGGATTGGGACGAGCGTCCTTGGGGGAATCCGAAAAAATCATCTTCGGTAGGTCCGCTGATTACGCATACCTACGAGACATCCTCGGCGGATGATGAAAAGGGCTATGGCTACCAACGCAAACCTCACAACGGTCCTGACAACCGACCGTCATATCAGGTTAAGGTGACGACCTATTGGATGGTCGAGTGGTACATGAAGTGGCAAACACGCGTGTGCCGCAAGGATCCAAATGAGGATCCGAACAACACGTGCAAAGGACAGCCCAAGATGATCGAAGCATGGGTCTGGCACGACGATGGACCGAATGGTCTGGATTTGCGGATGCCCGGCATTGGGAACGGACACTATTGGACATCGAGCGGTTCCATTCTTGTTCCGGACGGGCGCCAAATGAACGTACTGCCCGTACCGGTAATTGAAGTGCAGGGTGTGCAGCCGAAATGAGGGCAAGATGACAATGAGCCGCCGCACGACTTGGCTTGTGCTTGTATTCGCAGTTAGCATCGGCGCAATTTGCGCGAGCGCGTTGTATCGGTACAGCGCGGCGATGACCGCGACGACGATGCTGGTGGTGCCTGTCAAAGAGATCGCGCCGTACAGCATTATCACGCCAGAATTGGTGGAGCTGCGTCCTTTCCCGGAAGTGATGGCGCATGCGGAAGTGTACCGTTCCGTCGATGAAGTGATCGGCAAATTGGCGACGGCGACGCTGATGCCTGGACAATTGTTGTATGTGCATCAGCTCGCCGCGCCGCAGCAGTTCCGCTACACCGATGATACACAGCTCGAAGTTGTTTCGTTCCCGGTCAAACCGGAACAAGCGGCAGGCGCGCAGCTGCGCCCTGGACAGCGCATCAATGTGTATCGTCCGACTTCGCAGCCAAATCCGATTGGTGTGGAACTCGTCGTCGCGGACGTTCGTACCGCACCAGACGGTTACCTTGTCGTGACAGTCGGTGCACCTTCCGATGTCGTGCGACTGTTGATGAATCAGTCGCACGAGCATGGGCGCGATTCGCTGTGGGTCACTCTCGCGCCCATCACAGCGACAGCGGAGGCAAAGCAATGAGTCCAACACATCGCAAGGATTTGTACCGCGTACAAACAAGTCAAAGGGCAGACGTATGAACACAAACACTCTGTTATGGCTCTCTGCCTTATCCGGCGGATTCGCTTCGGCGATCGCCGCGTATGCGACGCTCATCGCCATATTGGGACGCATCCGTTGGACACACGCGCGGGTTGCACTGCGGACTGCGCGGTTCGTCGGGAAAGCACGTTCGCAGAAAACTGCGTGGCTGCACTATGCTTCACCGATCCTTGGCTTGGCGTTGTCTGTGAAAGCGATTTGGGATGGCGCTTGGATTCTCGCCCTCGGCTGCATTGCTGTTGGAATGCTGTGCTGGGACCCGGTGCGAGTGTTTTTCGGTGCGCGTAAGGCGAAAGCAGACGCAGAGGTCGCAGACTTCGCGCTCATTTGTATGGCACATGTTCGCCGCGAGAAAACAATCTTGCAAACACTTCAAGAGGCGAGCGTGACGCTCAACGATTCCGATGTCCGCAAAACCATCGCGCACGCACTCGACCGCTTTTACAACGGCGCGACGGAAAGCGAAACGCTGGAACATCTCCTTGCGGAGCATTCGAACGGGGATTGGGCGCTCTTGGTTTGGGTGCTCTTGGAACGTGGACGCGGCGACAGCGAAGCGGAACTTGGCGCAACCGTGAACGCGCTCATGATGCGTCGTCTGCGCTCGCGAAAACATATGCAACCCGCGTGCGACATGCTGCGGCGCAGCATTGCTCTCGCATTGATTCTCGGTGTTGCACTTGGCAGTTTTCTGATTCTCACTCCCGCCTCCCAGTACTACCTCGGTTCGGTGCAAGGACAAGCCGTCGGAGTTTTGTTACTGAGCGTGTGGTTGTGGATCACAATGGTCTGGACCGCGCAACTGCAAACGATTGAGGCGATGATCGAATGAATCCGAATTTGGAGCCAACTTTATGGGCGGGCGGGGTATTCGCTGCGACGACCATGATTGCGCTGATCGTCTTACAGGCGATTGCGATGTGGTGGCACGCACACTCCGCACAAAAGGATGTCGCGACGGCTTGCAGCACGACACGAGAAAGCGAAAGCGCGAACCATTGGGCAACGTATGCGCTTGCTGCGGTCGTTGGCATGGGACTTGGACTCTTAATTGTCAAGGACACAGCGTACGCGCCGTTGAGCGTTTTTGGAATTTTTGCGGTAGTGCCGTACGCGTATTTGAAGAAAAAGCGCGCCGAACAGAAAACCTGGCGGACGCGCAGCAGCGTGGCGCGCGTTCTCGACGAAATGCAAGCGCTCGCGTCAAGTCACAGCGCGTCAGCGATTCTCGACGCGCATCCTTGGCTTGAACGCAATCTCAAGCGCAATACTTTCTTCCAACAATTTGACGCGCGTCTAGCGGAATGGGTCGGGCAGGGATTGGCACAGCGCGGCAGTAAGGCGGACTTGGAGAATGTCGCGCGCCAGTTGCAATCCGAAGACCTTGTTCAATTTCTTCGCCGCGCCTTCGTTAATGGGGAGAACGGCGATGCGCGCCGCGTATTTCTCGATGCCGCGAACGCGGTTGCAGAGCGCATTCATCTGGACGCGGAAAGTTTCGCGCTGCGCGCGTTGTCGCAAAACATCTGGCTTTGGTTGGGACTTGTCGCCGTGCTGTTGACAGCTGCACTGCTCGCATTTGGAGGGAAATGAAAACACAAATCCAAGATCCATGGGCATCTTCACCGCTCAATTCTGACGCAGGCATTTCTTGGGGTGATTTGCGCGACTTGTTTGAAAAAATCGACGCGCTCGCCGCGCGTTTGATGATCGCGCTTGTAGTGTTTGGCATAGCGTGTTCCATGTTCGCACCGTCGCTGCCGCCGATGAAATTCATGGATGTGCGCGCAGTCCTCTTGGCAGCGATCTTGTTCGTCGCTGGAATTTGCGATCTGCAGACCGGGCGCGTTCCCGCCGAAATAACCTATCCCTTGATGATCGCCGCAATCGTTCGCGCGATTGTATTGAACGACTTGTCATTTCTGTTGGCGTGGGGAATGCTCATCGCAATCTATCTGCTTCATATTTTGGGAGGCGGAGATTCAAAATTGTTGATGGGACTGTTTGGATTGTTCCCGTCGGTCACGTTCTACTATGCTTTCGCTGCGTTTTGGGTAGTGACGCATTATCCGCTTCTGTTGTACTGGCGTCTGCGCGCGCCAAGCGGAAGAACGCGATTCAAGCGACTGGGTTTGTGGATTCTCTTGCAGCCGCTCCATTTCCTTGTGGGACAAATGACTCGAGAGCGAATCGCGAATCTACTGACAGAGCTGTCAGAAACCTGGCCCTCGGATGACGATCTCAGCCGCAGGGGACTGCGAATGGCAATTACGATTTCCTTGGGCGGAATCCTTTATCTTTTCCTGATGACGCCCGTTGGTTTGAATTGGCAATTTCCATTTTGAGGAAAAGACATGCGCGGAATAGAGAATTCTTTTTGCAAGCGCGCGTACGCAATCTGGCGCGCGGAGTCCGGAATAGTCACGGTCGAGATGGCGCTGGTCATGGTCATTCTCTCGGGATTGGTATTCGGCGTTGTTGAGGTCGGGCGGTTCGTTCTATTGCGCTACCACTTGGAGCAGAGCACCTACCATGCGGCACGCTATCTCGCACTCAATCCATCGGATGTGGACACGGCGCGGGCGATGGTGCGCGCGCAAGTGGAACGCAATGTTTGGGGCGGTATCGGAGAACTGGAACTCTACATCAAGAGCGCGCGCCGCGATGGACAGTGTCTGCTCGTCGTCGAAAGCAAAGCGCACTTTGCCAACAGCAGCTTGAGTTGGTTCTTGAGTGATCCAAGCGCGGAATCTGCACAAGTGTGGCCGCAAGCAAGAGACTGTGGCGAACGCGCTACGCGCCCCTTGCCGAGCCCAACACGCACATCCACACCATCGCCGACGCCGATTCGCTTCTCGCCACTGCAGATCGAACAAGCGGAAGGCATTGCGCTTGTCAACGCCAACCTCCGGCTCGGACCGGGATTTGAATATGCGATCGTGGGACGACTCAGCAAAGGCGAAAGCGTCCAAGTGCGGGGACGCGATGAGAGCGCCACATGGCTTCAAGTTGTACCGGAACGAATTGGATGGGTGTATGCGCCGCTCATTCAACTCGATGACCCAGTCTTCAGTCTACGCGTCGCGAGTTCTCCCCCGGTGCCGCAGCATACCCCAGTGCCGCCTCCGCGAATGCAATTCGTCGCCGAACCCAGCGGGATGCAATTGGGTGAATGTGCGATGCTGCGATGGAATGTGGAAGGCGCGATGTTCGTGACGTTGAACGAGGAGAACGTGACAGCTCATGGCGAACGCAGGGTATGTCCGACACAGACTGCGAAATACGTGCTAAGCGCCGGGTACGACCAAGATCGTTTCTTTGATCGCGAAGTGAATGTTGCAGTGAAAGTGCGCGATGGAACAGATTCGAAATAAATCAATGTGACGCGCAAAGCCGAATTTTGCGATGACCTTTGAATTCGTCGGCAAACGCGAGAATAAAGTTGAGTTGCAACAGGTGCAAGGGAGCAGGACGCAAGAAATGAAGAGGCAAGGCATCAAGTTGAATGACAACATGAGCAAAAGAAATCCGCGAATGTGGCAGTGGCTCACTGCTGTACTCTTTGCTCTTCTCTTCGGGGCATGCTTGGCATCATCCGCGCACGCGCAAACGCCGGGTCCAGATCAAGTGATTGACGCGCTCGAAAAACTGGCGCGCGGGATGGTTACGCTTTTGATCGCGATTTCCGCGATGCTCATGGCAATCGGCATTGGCACAGGATATATCGGGGGAATGGTCGATTCGATGGTTGGGCGTCCGGGCAGTTTGTCCAATGCGTGGCTGCGCGTCGCGGGAGTGATTCTATGTTTCGTCGGCGCGGTATGCACAATCCTAATCGCCAATTTTGTTTTTTCGTATTTTCCCGTGCACGCACCTGTGGATGTGCCGGGCGGAGCGAACATGGCGGTCGTCAGTACAGCAGTCAGCCGCATCGTTTCGCTCGCCACCGCGTTCTGCGGCTTTATCCTCGTTTTGTCCATTCCACTCGGTTTTTTGGAAACCCAAGCGGGTTACGCGTTCGGCAGTCCCGCGCGCGTGGCAGGTGTGTGGAACAAAATCGGCGCGGCAATGGCGTGTCTCATCGTCGCCGTCATGGCAGGTCCAATCAGCAGTTGGATTGCGAGTTTACTCTCGTGACGTTTCACATTCTCAATATCTTTTCGCAGGTTCGCCTGCAAGGAGGTCGTATGAAGCGCAGGAATCGGATTCAATTCTTCAAACAACCGCACGTGTGGATGCGCTGGACGAATTTCTTTTTGCTGGGACTGCTCGTTGTCGCAATGCTCGCATCGCCTGCGCTCGCGTCCGCTCATAATCCGCTGCAGGGTCCGCCCAATGGAGGCATCATCGATGCGCTCAAGATGCTGACGAAAGGATTCGTCACCTTTCTCATCGCCGTCGCCGCGCTGCTGCTCGCCATCGGGATCGTGACCGGGTTCCTATCGGGCATGATCGAATCGGCGGTTGGGCGTCCCGGCGGTCTCTCGACGACGTGGATGCGGTTGGCAGGAGTTGTCGTCTGTTTCATCGGCGCGGCGCTGACGATCATTGTCGCCAACAGCGTCATCGACGCAATGACAGGTCTGTCAGGCGGCGACATCAATTTGCCGAAATAGGTGTCGTTCAAGCCGCACTCGAAAGGACGCGTTATGACTCTAGCAAAACAAATGAGCTCATTGGTAATTGCGCTCGCGACCGCACTCGCGCTTGGTGTGCTGGTCTTTACTCCTGCGTTCGCCGGAAGCGTCGAACCGCCGCATTTGCACGCGGTGACATTGGCGCGACCACCGCAGCAGGACCCCACACCAACGCCGCCTCCGCCGCCAGACACAGTCATTCAAAACATTTTCAACACAATCCAGTTTCCGTTTGGCAGTTTGGTCGAGGCATTACAAAACGCGATCCAAGCGCTTTTACGCAGCGCTCTTGAACCAATACAAACGATGTTCGAGCAAGTGCTGTCGCTCTGGCTCCAAAACCCGGGAATCTTGAGCAACGGGAACGCGGCGCTGCCCGGTTGGGATTTAATTCGCGACGCATGGCAGTTCATGTATTCCATCGGAGTCGCGTTCTGGCCGCTGACGCTCGCGATCATCGCGGCGATTGCGGCGAAAGATGCGGTCGCGGCATCCACATGGGGCTTGGGCGATCTGAAACAAGCGCTCGGCACATGGCTCGTCGCCGTGATTTTCTCGGCAACCAGTTTGTGGTGGATGGACTTGGCGAACCAGTTGGCGAATGCGATCACGAGTTACATTCTCCACAACTTTGCAGGACCGCAGTTTTACCCCGGAAGTTTCATGGTCTTTTTCAGCGCGGTGCTGCCAGGATTGTTTCTCGCGTTTCCGCTTGCAGGAATCATTATCATCATGTTCTTGCTGCTGCTCGCGATCACCATTTTCATCGGTCTCACGTTCGCCATCATCGCTCGCTTGGTCCTGATGTATCTCTTGGTCGCGCTGGGACCCATCGCCATCATTTTGGGGGTGCTTCCGCCTCTGCGCTTTGTCACACAGATGTGGACGCGCGGTTTCATGCTCGTGCTCGCGCTCGGTCCGGTCAATGCGCTCTTGCTCAAAATGGCGTTCAACGTCGCGCAGTACGCTTCGAGCGCGCCCGTGGTGCAAGGCGCGGCGGCGTTTATTGGCGTCTTTGGTCTCTTGAGCATCCTCATCACGATTAACTTTGCGGTCGTCAAAGGAGTTTTCGGCGCGGTCATCGCCGTCGCGCAGCAAACGATGGCAGCGGTCAAGACGGTCGGACAGATGGTTGTCGCGGGCGCGCTCCTCATGAGCGGTGCTGGTGCGGGCGCGGCAGTTGGCGGCGGCGCAGCGGGCGGCGCGGCAGGCGGAGCCGCCGGTGGAATGGGTGGCGGAAGCGGAGGTGCTGGCGGAGCCGTGTTGGGTGGAGCAGGAACAGCAGGTCAGGGCGTCTCGGGAGGGAATGGCAGTGGCATGCCAATCACCGCGCCCAATGCAGCAGGGAGAAATGGAACGACGCGTGCGCCGTGGCAACCCAGCGGACGCGGGATGGCGATGGCGGGAAATTATCTTCAATCCACACGCGGTCCTCTGGCAGGATTTGGGTCGCTGCTTCGCATGGCAGGCATCGATCAAATGAATCAGGAACGTGAGGGAATGTTGGGCGCGACAAACGATGGAGCGAATCCAGAACAAGCAATCGGTCTGGCAGCCGTTGCGGGTGAACCGGGGCAAGGGGAAATTGGTTCAGAACAATTGGAGCGTGGGGTCGGGGAACGCGAAACCGGCAGCGGCGCGTCCGGTTATGCGGATGCTACAGGGTCTCAAGTTGGTGAAACTGCGCGGCAAATTGAAGGCAATCCCGGTGTGGGCGCACAAGGACGCGGGGTACCGACAGCCGCATCCCAGACCGCTCTTGGTACGCGAGATACCAATCGCGCTCTGGGAGTTGGCAGCACAGGAGGAATTGGCGCTGGCGCATCAGGAACTGGAATTCGTGGGCACAGTATTGGCGCGTCAAGTGCAAGCGTAGCAACAAATCTTGGCACGCAGGATGTTCCGAAAGTTGTCGCGGGGAGCGAACAAAAGACGCGCGGTGCGTTGGGTACGGGCGGTGCTGTAGACACAAATCGCGCGCCCCGAACTGAGATTGGCACAGGCGCACCACCACGCCGAGTGAACTTGGATTCGATTCCGCAGAGCCGCGCGGCGATGGGTTTTGACGGACGCGCGACACGAGAAGGAACCGGCGCAGGAGAATCGTTCGAGAGAAGAGACGCCGGGCAGCGCGATGGAATTTTCAGCGCGGGCGTGTCAGCCACTTGGGAAGAATCGATCAGCCCGAGCGTGTCCACCGCTCCAGATAATTCAAGACAGATTGAAGGACTCGGCCAAGCACAAGATGCCGCGATGTTGGGCATTGGCGCGAACGAAGCTGTGGAAGCGGGTACAAATGCGATCGCACCGCAGCACGGAGAGATCGCGGATGCATTGTCTGAAAATCGCGCGGCGATAGGTTTTGGCGACGAGAATCCTGCAGCGAGTCAACTCGGCAACGGCACAATGGAGAGCGCGCCGAGCGAGCTCGCAGAGGAGCGAGCCGTTGGAGAGATTGCGGCAAGAGAGAATGAGGTGATGCCGCATCAATCCGAGATTGGATTTGGTAAGTCGGGTATGGAACATGCAGCATTCGAACCCGAGCACAGCGACTTGGGCGACACAGCGAACACGACGACATTGCTTACCCCAGAGGCAGATCGCACGCTCAGTATGCTGCCGATTGGGAGCGACGATGCGCGGTATGAGGCGGCGCAATTGGTGAGCCGGTACGAACCTGCAGAGCAGGGAAATGTGGCTACGGCATTGGAACACGCAATGCGCGCGGCAAATGAACAACACGGCATTGGCTGGGCAAGCATGGGCGAGACGATGCAGCGCGGATTGTGGAGCTCGCATGAGGCGGCGAACAACAGCATCCCGCTGCAGGAAATGGCGCGCCAGATGGAACCGTTCTCAGGAACGCGCGATGCGGGTGATTATCTTGCGTGGCAGTTGACCGGCGGCAGTGAACAATTCCATTTGCCGTCGCAGCAAGTCGCGTATTTGCCCGCGCCCGGTCCTTACGATTACCAAGCGGGACGTTACATCGAGCAGCAGACAGGCGGCGTCATGTCGTATCAAGAAGCCACGCAAATGTTTTATGTGATACGCGATCCCTCCACCCCCGGCGGCGGCTGGAACAAAGGGCATCAGTTCATCGGCGAAGTGAATCGAGTGTCGCGCATGCAAGGCGGCGATCCCCTGCTGGAATTGGATCGCTGGATGCAAACTAATGCGCCCACGCGCGCCCGTCTGTTGTGGAACATTCATTTCCAAGTAACGAATACGGAATCGTAAAGGGTGAGGTTTGATGATCCATTTTCCACGTCGCCTGCAACTGGGCTTTCGTCCGTGGTACGGTCTCACGCTGCGGCAGTTGGGGTATTTGCTGTTCGCCGCGATGTTTGCGGGACTGCTCGTTCTCACCGGTCCGACGAGAGGGATCGAATTCATCCTTCGCATTGTGGCGGGCTTGGTCTTGATTGGCAGCGGCGTCGCGCTCGCGTTCTTTCGGTTCAACGGACTGACGCTCGAACGCTGGATCGTCGCGCGGATTCGATTCACGTTCAAACCGCACCGCATTGTCTGGAATCGCGGTGCCGGACGCCGGATCGACGTCAATGCGGATTTACGATATGACGATGAACCCCAGCCGTCTGCGCCGCCACCACCGCCTCCAGCACCTTCGGAGTCCGTGGTCGCCGATATTCCGATTCCGGCTCCCAAGCCCATGCCGAGGACTGTGCCGCGACCGTTAGTCATCGAACTTCCGCGAGAAGCGGTCATCGTCTTTGCGGATTTGGCAATGGTCTTGGCGTTCTTGGTGCTGACGGTGTGGCTTAAGCAAGAAGGGTGGGCACAGTTGCAACTCTGGTACATCAGCGTTTCGAGCCGCTGATACCCGTGCGATTCATTTCTGGAAATCTATGAATGTTGTTCGAGAGACAAGGAACGCGGACCATGAATTTTTCTCTTCCATTTGTTAAAGCCAAGAATGGCGCGCGGAATACGCAATCTGCTGACGCGGGCGCGCGCAAAGTGACTATTCCGACGACTCAAGACCATGTGCTGTTGCGTGATGTGCACGAAGACATCGCCATTCTCAAAACGGGCGACATGGCAGCGCTCATCGTAGTCGAGGGTGTTGATTTCGCTCGTCAGCCCGATGCGGTGCGCGAAGGACTTGTCGCGCAGTTTGAAAATTTTCTGAACACGCTGCGCTTTCCCTACCAATTCACGATTGGACGACGACGACAGCCGCTCGAAGAGTATCTCGCGTATTTGGAAGATGTCGCCGCCAAGCACATCCACGCAGGACGAAAACTACACGCACGCTTTTTGTACGAGAACGCGAACTTTATGCTCGGCGTGACTCAACACGTCAATCCGCAGATTCCGCACTATCTCATCACGATTCCCTACGACCCGATCCCTCCCGACGAACGGGCGCGCCGCAGTATTGTCGTCAACCGCGAGCGGTATGAACGCGGGCGAGACGAATTGGCGCATCGCTGCGAGCAAGTGATTCGTGCTCTCGCGCGCGTCGGTCTCACATGCCGCCGCTTGAGCGATGAAGAGATCACTGTGGTCATGCACCGCATGTATCACCCCAATGTTCCGGATTATCGCGTGCCACCAATCATGCGGCTCAAATCATTCATTCAATCTTCCGGAGGCGTGCAGTGAAGGATGTAAATTCACTGGACGAATTGAGAGCAAAGTTTTGCAAAAGATGTGCGCGCGTTGGCATCATTTGAAAATCCCATGCAGGCAACTGATTAAGGTTCTAATGAGCAAAGGATCCTCGAATAAAAATTGGTGGAAATCCATTCTCGCTTACGGCGATTGGGTGCTCGGTGGTCCTGCGCCTAACTCGCAGGGCGCAAAAAAACAAGACCGGGAAAACGTTGGCGCGAAAGGAAACGCGACCGCGAACCCGAATCCCAGTGTCGCGGATCCGCTGCATGCTGTAAAGGCACAATTCCGTGCGAAACGCGAAGAACCGCGCGCTGTGCCAACGAATGTAGAGACACGCGTGGACGAACACACTGAAACCGGCGCGGCATTGGAAATAGGCATTCGCGATCTCGTGGATCATATCGCGCCGGGCGGGATGCAAATTTATGCGGACTGCATCGAGATCGTGGGCGAGGCGTGGGTGCGCGTCTGGTTTGTCGAGGACGTGCCGCCGGTGATGGGGCGCGCGCAACTGGAGTCGCTCTACAACTTTCCCGCCGAGATTCGTCACAGCTTGCAGATTCTTCCGCTCGATAAAACGGCAGTGCGCGAGCAGCTGCGCCAGCGCCGCACGTCGCTGCACGCAGAAATGATGACGCGCCAAAAACAGGGGCGGCTTGCGGACTATAACGCGCAGGATGAACTGGGCGAAACCGAGCGCACCCTGTACGAACTCGAGTCCACGCATTTGCCGCCGCAAGAATTGTTGTGGACGATCGCATTATACGCTTCAAACCGCGTTGAACTCGACAATCTCTCGCGCAAACTGGAAGACTATTTGCTCGACGCCGATATCAAGGGGCATCGCGCGTCGTTGCGCCAAGAAGAGGCGCTCCATTCCACGCAGCCCTTTGGCGTGAACTTTATTGGACACGGGCGAAACATCAACACGGGCGCGCTTGCAGGAATGTTTCCTTTTTCGCGGCGATTGCGTTCCGATCCGCGTGGCATTCCGTATGGCATTGACCGCTCGACCGGCGCGTGGGTTATCATTGACGATTTCAACCTCACCAACTCGAATTTACTAATCGTGGGGGAACAGGGTTCGGGCAAGAGCATGTTCCTCAAATACAAGACAATGTGGGCGATTCTTTTGGGGATGCGCGTGTACATCCTCGATCTGGAAGGTGAGTTTGAAAGCATGTGCCGAGCGCTCGGCGGCGCGTACCTAGACATGGCGCTCACGTCTCCCCATCATATGAACATCCTCGATCTCAATCCCGAAGACCCCGACGCGTGGACGAACGGGATGCAGGATGCGATGGCGTGGTTGGCGATCGGACTTGGCGCGGGCAAGAACCAACTCACGCCGCGCGAGCGCAACGTCGTTTTGATTCCCGCATACCAGCGTGTGATGGAAGCGGCAGGGATTTATCAAGACGATGCGGAAAGTTGGAAGAAACGGTCACCACTCTTGAACGATCTCTATATGGCACTCCGGAGCGACCAGCGGCGCGACGCGCAGGACATTGCCGATCGGCTGGAAACGATGGCAGTGGGCGTGTATTCCAAAGCGTTCAGCAGTCCGACCAATATCAATTCGAACGCGTCGCTCGTCGTGTTCGGTCTCAAGAACGTGCACGCCGAAATGCAGGCGCTGCGGATGCGCCAGATTCAAACGTTCATCTGGAGCAATGTGCTTTCCAAGATGCAGCCCACGCTAGTGGTAGTGGACGAAGCATGGCGCTGGCTGACTCACGAGAAAGCATCGGAAGACCTTGCGGAAATGGCGCGCCGCTTTCGCAAACGCTATGCGGGGCTGAGTCTCGCGACGCAGCACGGCATCGATTTCAGCCGCTCGGGCGAAGCGACTGTCATCCGCGACACGGCCGCGATCACGATGCTGTTTCGGCAGAATTCTCCGGCAGTGCCCGGTTTGCAGTCGCTCTTTGGATTGGACGAGATCGAGTGCCGCGAACTCTTGACGCTCGATCACGGCGAAAGCATCTTGTTGGTTGACGGGAATCGCTTTCCCATTTACACCGCGATTCCGCCCGCGTGGTATTCCTACTGGACGACGCGTCCGGCAGATATGCAGCAAATGAAAGAAATGCAGAGCGCAGTTCGCGCCGCAGACCGCGCCGCGCGTAAGGAAGAGAGGACATGAGCGACGCGCTTGGCGGAAACTCTACAACCGCGGAACAAGGCGAGGTCGTACGCTTTTTTCCAGGGCAGCGAGAGTCCGAGACGATTTTGTTGGAGGGACATCCTGCGTTCACGCCGCCGCTTATTGCGATAGCAGCTTGCATCGCACTGATTGCGATCTCGATTGTCGCGATGTTTGGCTTTTTCTCACTGCATCCTTTGGCGCTTCTGATCGGTAGTGCGTGGATCCTGTGTCTGTTCTTGACAGCCGCGCAGAGCATCACCGAATTGATTAGGCGCATCAACACCAAATTCACTCTGACGCAGAAAAATCTGTACGTGCAAAGCGGAGTGATGCAGCGCAGAAATAAAACATTACTGATGGGGCGCATCCAAGATGTTGTCGTGGAGCAAGGACCGTTGGGAATAGTTTTCAATTATGGGAACGTGCGCGTTGAAACCGCAGGAGAACGAGGTGGTTTGGTCTTGCACGATGCGCCTAATCCATTGGGCTGGCGCGCGACGATTCTCACGGCGGCAGCCTGTGCGCTGCGTTCGCGCGCGAACGGCGAGTGAATTAACAAAGGGCAATGTATGGGACTCAAAGGACTCTTTGGTATCAGCGGGTGCGTCATCTTTGGCTTTTTTCTCGCCGTGATTGTCGCGGTGGTCGTGCTGCTCGCGCTGTTTATCGAATTGTTCCTGCCTTTTGGCAAAGACCAAGCGTGGGCATGGATGTTCAACATTCCGCAGCCGACGGGCAAGCCCGTCAATTATCCCAAGTCGAATGAGCAGCCGGTCATTATCGGCGAGGGCGCATGGTGTGTAACCAAGGCGTATCAAGAAACGCCTGACCAAGACCACAACAATCACGGACGCGTGCAAGGTTACGTGCGTGATGAAAATGGAAATCCGCTCGCGGGTGTGCCAGTGCATGTCGGTTGGGATGGCGACGAAGGCGGCATCACAGAATACACCGACGCGAATGGCTACTACGTCATCATCCTTTCGCCCGGCAGTTACTATGTGACCATTGGCGATGGAACGAACAGCCCGCGCGTTTATTTCCGCACCAACATTCGAGCGCGCTATGGACACATTACCTACGACGTCGATTTTCAATCCGGTTCTTGTTCGAATCAGTTCCCAACCGCGTATCGCGATCCGCGCCAACCCTGCGGCACTCCGGTCGAAGGTCCAATCACGGCGGGCTACCAAGACCCGGATTACTATGCCAAGTTCGGACGACCTCATTACGGCATTGATCTTGCGGTGCCGGTAGCTACATCAGTGCATTCGACAATGAACGGTAAGGTCATTGGCGCGGGCAAATTTGCTGGCGGTTATGGAAATATGGTGCGGATTCAAAATGGAGCATGGGAGGTGATGTTCGAACATCTTTCGCAAGTGCAGGCATCTGTCGGGGAATGGGTTGCGATCGGGCAAGTGATTGGCTTGAGCGGCAACAGCGGCGAGTCAACAGGACCGCACGTTCACTACGAAGTTCACTACAACGGTTTCCCAGTTGATCCATTGTTCCAATTCTCAAACAACGGGTACGTTACTTTGCTCTGCGCCGTGGCAGGCGAATATGGTGGTACGACGACCAAGAATGGAAATCAATGGAAATTTACGTCGTGGGGGACAACGGACGATGGCAATTGGCTTGCGCTCAGCGATTTTCCGCAGGCGGAGAGCAACAACGGGCAGTGCATTCATTGGTTTCCCACAACGCATCAAAGCGAAATGGTGGTAGATACGTTCACGCCGATGTTGCAGCAAATGGGAATGAGGTGGACGGTTGTACTCCAAGACCCAAGCGATCCGCATGCCAACGATTATTTGCTCCGCAAACTGCGCGATGCGGGCATTGTGCCCATCGTGCGGATCATGGCGCCAATCGGTCCGACCGATCCGAAATCGTTGGGCTTGACCGTCTCGCACTTGCGTTCGCTCGGCGTTCGTTATTTCCAAATCTACAACGAGCCGAACAGCGACGGCGAATGGGCAGTCCCAGTTCGCAGTCCCGAATGGGCGGCGCGCTATTGGGCAGCCGCGGCACAAATCGTTTTGACGAATGGTGGTCTCCCCGGTTTGCCGCCGCTCGCACCGGTAGGCGAAGACCTCGCCTATTTTCGCCGCATGCTTGAGGAGCTGAAGCGCATGGGACGCTATGACCTCATGCACGCGATGTGGATTTCCGTTCACAACTACGGAACGATGAACGACGATGGCTTTTTTCGCTTTCGCAAATATCAAGCGATCGCGCAAGAGGTTCTGGGGCATACGGTTCCAATACTGGGGACCGAGGGTGGTTTGGGAACAGCGGAGCAAACGGCGGAGGTGATTCAAGTGATGTTCCATTACATGCAAAGTGATCGCGACAAGTACTTGTTTGCGTTTTGCCCCTGGCTCATCGGCAATTCGATTGGCGGCGGCAAAGACGACGCGTGGGAATCGCAGGCATGGTGTGTGGGCAGTCTCGACAATCCGCTCTGCCGCGTGCAAGTTGAGCCGCCCCCGCGGAAATGAAAATTCACTTGTACGCGGTACAAAATCAAAAATCACGCGTGAGGATGATGCTCTGCGCGCAGAGCGCGAATAGAGCGGAACTGTTTCACTGATAAAGCGAGTCGAAATGTTGTTACGTTTTCTTGCGCACTCTGCCAAGCACGTTTCTGCCGTGTTAGAGGATCCTCTATCTGCCGCGCTAATGGCAGTCTTGGATATTGTTGACTCCAACTTGGAGTTTTTGTGCGAACAAGCACACGAGATTGCGCGGCGTAGAGACGAATCCATTTGTGCGAATGTCGAAAGAGTCAACCAACAACTGCATTTGCTCATCCAAGAAGGATTCGTCGAAGAGTGCGAGCAAACGTACGGCCAACTTCCTTGGATGCTCGCGGCTGTGCTGGAGCCATTGCAAATTCGTATTCCGCGCGGCTCATATGTTTTCTATCGCGCGACAAAACAAGGCAAACGCGCGTATCGGACTTATTGCCAACGTCTACCGCGTACCGAAAGAAGCAAACTTTTTTGGAACTGATGAGTTGAACATGACTGCGAATGTTTGCTACCGCTGCCAAACCTGTGGAACGTCCTACCGCGCCACTGACGCAAGTCGTTTGAATTTTTGGTGTTGCGGTCAAGAAATGACGCGCGTGATGTCAGATACCTTCGTGCGTACCCCATCGCGGATGCGCGACAAGGTGGACAAGATTCGTGTTGATGAATCATCGCGAAATGCCGAGGACGCAGATCGAACGGTTGGTGATTCTCTAGAAAACGCCCGCGTTGGTCTATCTTCGCCCGAACACAAATCGAATAAACCGCGCGAAACTTTTTCATCATTTGATGAAACGCAAACGTTGTTGGAAGAAGAGGTCGTTCGCGAGGACGATAGTGGGTTGGCGCGGTTATGGAAACCGGGCTGGCGGCAGGTGCGCCCCGAGGCATTAGCACTTGTCGAAGTCATTCCGCCGCGCAGCAATAGCGTGGATGCGCTGCAAGCCGAAACGCTTATCGGCAGTTTGTTGGGCAATGGAATCTTTTCGCTAGAGATTGCGGCGGACACACAGGGCTGCCGTTTTTTGGTCCGCGCCCCACAATCGAAAATGCGTCACATTCAATCGCAAATTCAAGCCGTGTATGAACAAGCGCAGTTCGTCACGCTGTTGCCTGAACGTGATCCGGCATATTGCGTGGGGACAAACATCGCGCAAGCGGAGATGCATTTGCGTCGCTCGGTGCAGCTCCCACTTCGCACGTATCGCGATGGTGACTTTGCGGAATCCGATCCGATGCGCGGGCTGTTGGGCGCGTTCGGACGCATTGAGCCGGGTGAAATCGTTTTGGCGCAGCTCGTGCTCGCGCCTGCGCCGCTCCAGTGGTCAGATCGTTATCAGGGTTCGACGCGGCGCATTGATGAAGCAATCTCCGGAGAATCCTCCAAGCCGCAAGTCGGACTGGATCGCGTCGTCTCGGGCGCAAGTTTCATTTTGATATTGGCTTTGGTCGTCTGGGGCTTTTTGGCATTCGTCCAAGGAAATTGGCTCGGAGTTGTCGCGGCAGTCGTTGTTTTCGTCGCGTGCATTGTCGGCGCGGCACTGGTCTATTCCGTCCTTGCGCGCGATCGCAACATGGACCCCATTCTCGTGCAACGCAAGATTGGCATGCCCGCGTATGATGTCGCGCTGCGTCTTACGGCGGCGGCGAATGATCCCGTTACCGCGCACGCGCGCTTGAATACGCTCATGCGCGGCTATGGGCAGTACAACCTCGCCGCAGGCAACGCGCTCGAAGGCGTTCCCGCTGAATTTGACCCGCGCACGCTGCAAGTGGAACAGTGGTCGTGGTGGCAAGAACTCGTCGGGCGCGTGACCCGGCTCAACATCACCGAAATCGCTTCGCTCTGGCACTTGCCTGTAGGCGACGGCGCGCCGCTCGTCGCGCGGCAAATGTCCAAGAAACTTTTGCCCCCGCGCCCCGAACTTGTTTCACAGGGCGTCTTGATTGGTCGTTCGCTGCACCAAGGGCGCGAGATTCCCGTGCATTTGCCGTACGAACTGCTCGACCGCCATGCGTTCATCGTCGCCAAGACGCAGCAGGGCAAAAGCACGCTCATGGCACACTTGGCGCGCGCCGCAATGGAACGCGACCTCGCCGTTGTCGTGATTGACCCGCACGGCGACTTGGTACGCGCGCTGGCAGGAATGGTGCCGCCGAAAAAAGTGGACAAGACGATCTATCTCGATTTCAGCGATGACACGCGCATCGTCGGATTGAATCTATTGGATATGGGACAAGGGCGTCCGATTTATGCCATCATCGAAAACTTGGTGCACGTCGGCAAACTGATCTGGCAGGATTATTGGGGTCCGCGCATGGAGGATGCGCTGCGCTACTCGATGCACACGCTCCTCGAGGCGAATGAAAAATTGCACGCTGTCGGTGAGCCGCAATTTACACTTCTCGACATTCCGATGCTCTTTACAATGGATCCGTTTCGTCGAAAACTTTTGGCGCACTACGTTCAGAATAAAGCGGTGTTGGCATGGTGGGGACTGCACTATGAACAGATGCCGCCCTATATGCGAGTCGAAGTGGTCAACCCCGTGCATACCAAAATTCACCGCTTTGAGGAACACAAAGTCATCGAACGCATTGTCGGGCAAAATTCTTCAACGTTGAACTTACGGAATGTATTGGCGGAACGCCAGATTTTGTTGGTCAACACAGCGAATCGCATCATCGGTCCGGACGCGGGCGGGCTGCTCGGTTCGATCCTGTTGGACAATATCAATTTTGCCATCGGCGAACAAATGCGTATCGGCGACGCGACCAAGCGCGCCAAAGTGTTCGTCGTGATCGACGAATTTCAATCGCTGCCGGGTGTGGACTATCCCGCGCTGCTCGCGGAA
>CALMZO010000115.1 GCA_937870825.1 uncultured Chloroflexota bacterium
GGATTGCGCGAGTACGATTCGTCGTCATCGGCATTGGAATATGAATAGGAATCGGCAGTCGAGTCGTCGGGATACAACAGACGCGCCTCATCTGTTCCCGAATCATTCAGCCCAACCTTTGTATCCGCGCGATAAAAAATCAAATAGCCATGCGCGGGAATTGTGGCATTGATGACATACGGAGACGTTCCGCCACTGACATCGTCCAATTTCCAGCCGCTCAAGTCCACACTGAACGCGTTGTTGTTGTATAACTCTATCCATTCATCATCAGAATTGATTGAGGTATCGCCATTCCAATCGCGCGCGGGGTCGGGGAGAAATTCGTTGATGACGATGCCGACTGGAAAGGGTGTTGATGTTAAGGTTGCGGTAGGTGTGTTCGATGGGGTTGGCGATGCGCCTGTTGTTGGAGTTAAAGTTAGAGTTGGCGTCGCAGTTGGCACTGACGCCGAGTTCAAATTTTTGGGCGTGCCACAAATTGGATTATTGCTCGCGTCCAAACCATTTCGCGTAAGATTGTCATTCGTTTGCCAATTGCTGTCACTGTCTGCGCTCAGAGAGTTGATGCGTTCCATTGTGCAGAATGTCGGTGATGCAGTGCCAGCGGGCCACGCGCCACCATTTCCGTTCGCGGTGTCAATGACATTTGATGCGGCATCGCGCAATGTCAACGGTTCATTTGAGTTTTCAATCGCGTTCGTAAAAAATTGGTCTGCGGATATATCACTCACCGTTAAATCATCCGTGCTTCGTTCGAGCAGAAAATATCCATTCGCAGGAATTGTGCCAGTTAGTGTGATGTTTGGTACATCGTCAGATGCCTTGAGCGTCCACCCCGTCAAATCAATCGCGGCGCTCGTGTTGTTGTAAAGTTCAATCCATTCATCCGCCGTACTTGCGGTTGTGCCTCCCCATGCAACTTCGTTGATGACAACATCAAGCGGCGAGTACGATGGAATCGACGTATTCGTACTCGTCGCCGTGTTGGTCGCGGTATTGGTCGGCGTGTGCGTTGACGTGGGTGTTGGGGTGTGCGTTGCCGTGTCCGTTGGCGTATGCGTCGGCGTATGCGTCGCGGTGTCTGTCGGCGTCAACGTGTCGGTCGGAGTATTGGATGGAGTTGATGTCGCGGTATTGGTTGGCGTGTTGGTCGGCGTATCTGTTGCTGGTGGCGTGAACGTTTCTGTTGGCGTCGGGGTAGCGGTTGGTGTTTCTGTGTTCGTCGGAGTGTGTGACGGAGTTTCGGTTGGAGGAATTTCTGTAATCGTTGGCGTGTGCGTAGGCGTGTTCGTGGGAGAATCGGTCGGTGCGTTTGTTGAGGTGTTGGTTGGAGTTAAAGTTGATGTTGCACAAGAAAGTATTGTCAAAGAATTTCGGGGTGCTGATGGACTCGTTGTTTCAAAATCAGTTGAATTTACATCAGTGTCTTGACAACCATTTGATTTGCGGGAGCGACTATCATTTGCGACGGGTGCAGATGTTACGGTAGTTTCAACAAATGCGTTTGTTGCAGTGCCATAGCCCACTGAATCGATAATTGTTCCCGTATTTGCAGCACCGTTCCGTAATGCAAACCCTCCCCCTGTTCCTGCGAATGCGCCACTGCTCCATGTTTTGTCTGCGGATGTTGCACCATCATAACCGCTGCTGTTTGCCACGAGATAAAATCCTCCAGCAGGAATAATTGTTGAAGTGCTCCAAACAATGCTGGGAGTAGTTGAATCGAACGCGCCATCAAAAGACCGATATACTAACCGATGCCCATTCAAATCATATGGAGCATTGCTGATGTTATGCAGTTCGACAAATTCATCTGTAGCACTCCCCCCGCCAACTTGAAATTGACTAATCACCACCGTCGTGGAAACAGCCTGCACAGGCGAAGCAGCAAAACGAAGAGACAACAACACACAGACGCTAACAAAAACCGTCAGCGCGAGGACGAGGCGGGAGAGGGGAAAAGCCGAGCGCACGAAAGAAACAAGATAACAAAGAAATAAACTTGGCCGAACGATGTGTGCCAGCGAACTTGGCGTAGTGTACGCTGTTGGAGAAAATCGTCAAGGGGGGGTTGACAAAAGTCGTCGCGCGTTTTCTCGCGTCACAAGTTCCGCGTCCGCCGCGTTCTCCAAGAACGCGCGCACATCGCCGCTTACCGCCGTCCAATCTACGGACGACAGTTTTTTCCAAACCGCGCGCCGCCAATTCGCGTCGGTCAACATTGTGCCGTCCCAGCCCGTTTGCGCGAGCGCGTTGTTCAAGAGCGTCAGATTCGGCGGCGACCAGGTGGGGTCACTCAAATACCAAATCAAATCGTACACATCGCGTCCTTTTAAAAAGGGACGCTGCAAAATGGCATGGAGTTTGCCCGCGAGCAAGGAGGCGCGGTCATGGTGCTGCAATTGCAAAACAACGTGCCGCCGCACCACCGTCGTTTCCAACTGCGCGCCTTGAGGCGGACGCGTGTCCACTTCCAATTTTACGGCGAGCCGTTCGCTGCGCGTTGGCGCAAGATTCAGTTCAAACAACAATTCGGGAAATCGGACGAACGCGCTGTGAACGGTTTTACGGTCGTTCACTTTGAAATCCATCACGTATCCTTCGGCAACAAGGTCGCGGCGAATGGCTTCCAGATACGCGCGCAAGTCATAACGCGCGGGTTCGCGTTCCAACGCAAAATCCAAATCTTCGGAATACCGCGCGCTGTTGTACAAAAAACGGAGAGCCGTGCCGCCGTGAAACGCAAGTGGAATCATTGCCCCCGCCCGTTGCAACGCGCTCAACAGGCGCGCTTGCAAATACTCGCGCGCGACATTCCGCGCGCGCAGTGGTGTTGCGGCGTCGCGCACCAATTCGCGCAAATGCTCTTTCATAGCGTTTCAAATTCCTCTTGCTCGCGCTTGACCCGCATCCGAATTTGCTTTGCGGCGCGCTGCAACTTGGGACGTTCGCTTGTGTTCGCCAACAGCTCCAGCGCGTCAAGGTCGAGCAGTTCCAAATTTTGCAAACGCAATTCGTCAATGTACGCGTCGGTATCCGCGTGCGGCGTCAGATAAATGAGGTCGAGCAATGCTTTTTCACGCGTCGCCACATACGCGAATTGCCCCGCGCTCACTGGAATATATTTGTAACCGCGCAGCCACGCGCGCTGCGCATGCTGAAATTCAAATCTGCCGAATGGCGTATCGAATCGTTCGGGACGCGTCGGCGTGATGCTGGTGACGGCGGGCGTGTATTCGGGAATCAAATTATAGTACGCAAGCGCGGTTTGCAATGAAACATACGAGCCGCGCACGAGACGATTCGCCATCAAAAATGGATGCGGCTTGATTTTTTGAAACGGGGGCGCGAGCGCATACACCCCGCGCCGCAATTGATAAAGGCGTCCCGACTGTGTCCAGCGCGTCAACTGTTGGCGCGCGTGGTTCGGTTCCGTTTCGCCCGCGAGCAACAACGCAGTTTCAAAAACAGGTTCGTCGCCAACAATTTCAAGCAATTTCGCAAATTCCACAGCGATAATTTAGCACATATGTAGAATTATTGCAATAGAATTTGGAAATAAAGAGACAAAAAAAACCTTCAAGGTCTGAAGACCTTGAAGGTTTTTTGCTTTCACGGATACATCTTGTCCATCATCCGCGCGAACGGAATTGTTTCGCGCACATGGTCGAGTTTGCAGAGCCATGCCA
>CALMZO010000116.1 GCA_937870825.1 uncultured Chloroflexota bacterium
GGGCTTGTCCACTTCTTGGATTTCCAGCACCTCAGGCGTGCCGTATTTTTTGTGAACGATTGCTTTCATGTTTTGATTTCCTCAGAGTTGCGCGGACGCGACCAATTTGCGGGATTCGACATGTACGCCTTTGACGAGCAGCCACAGTGCCAATCCCACTTCATATACCAGCATGGGCAGCCACACGAGCCAAGTGGCTGACGACGACCACGACATGGACCCGCCAAACAATCCGGCAAGTTGCAGGGGCAAAACCACCACGAGCGCCGCCGACGCAACAACACCGAGCCACGCGAACGCGCCCGGAATCATCGCGCCGCGCAGCAAGAGCCAAGAAAAGAGCAAACTCGCTACTGCAAAATAAATCGCGCTTTCGCCGTATTGAACCGCTTCCACGACTCGAAAGGTCAATGCTAACGTTGCGAGGGCGAGTCCTTGCTTGTAGGTCAACGCGAACAGCGTGACACCCAGCACGAGTGCGGAAAAAGATTGGAGTAGCAAAAGCAGGTCACTCAGCTGTGACTTGCCCAGCCCTAAACTGGTGATGCCCGCCGCGATGTAAAAGAGAAACGTGAAACCGGCAACCCGCGCGTAGGTACGAGTTGAGGTATCGGTGAGGTTCATGGACTGATGTCTCCTTGCAAGTTTCGGCAAGAGTACCATGCCATTGTGGCGGAAATATGGAGAAATCGGCGAGAGTTTGTGGAGGTTGCGTAGGTGAGAATGAACAATCGCCGCGATACTTCCGTCTACGTATTCAACATGGCTGGATGATTGTTCGCCCCAAGTCCATGTTGCTAATAAGTTGCCTCTCAAAAACAATGAGACAATCGTACACAAAAAAAGAATGCCTCATTCACTTGGAGACCTTTCCCGTCCGCCTTATGAAGCCGCAGGTAGGCGCAACGTGTAAGATACGTTGCGCCTGTTGATCCGTTATTCCGTTTCACCAAAGTTGCCTAACAGATAGACCTGCATGATAAAGAAAGTCTAGCAGTAGGTCTAGACGCTGGCACAATGGGCGATGCGCCGATCCAAATGACGCATCACACCACCTAAATTGTCTGGCGTCGCATTTTTCAGTCTTTGCTTGACATTGCCATGACAATATTCTTCTGGATTCAACTCGGGCGGATAAGGCGGCAAGGGTTCGACAACGATTTCAGGATGTTCATCGAGATACCCTTGGGTCTTGGCACGGGTGTGAATGGACGCACCATCCCAGATCAACGCGCAGCCCGCAAGTAAGTAACCATGAATGTGTTTCAAGGCTTCAATCACCTGCTTACTCTTCATGCTCTTGGGAAAATGCCGTCTGTACAATTTCTCCGTCATGGTGAACCCGACGACTGTCGAGACGCCGCGCCGTTCTTTTTCGACGCGCTGCACGATCGGACGTTTGCCTTTTGGGTCCCATGTGCGTCCCATCGGTTCTCGAAACGAAAATCCGAACTCATCGAAAAAGACTATGGTTACGCCGCGTCGCCGCGCTTTTTTTGATACACAGCCAATCCTGCCTCAGCCATGTGTCGCATTGTCCAAACGAGTCCGCACATCGGCATCCTCGTCGTCACCATGTTTCAAGATGATGATTCCGTATTCGCGGCGATGCGAGCGGGTGCGCGTGGATATATTTTAAAGGGCGCAGATCGAGGAAATGCTGCGCGCGATTCGCGCCGCGGCGAACGGCGAAGCATTGTTCGGCCCTGAATTTGCGAAACGACTGATGAGTTTTTTTCTCCGGGGCAAAACCCCCTCAAATTTTTCGCGAACTTACCGACCGTGAACGCGAACTTCTCCAGCTCATAGCGCAAGGATATAACAACGCGGAAATCTCCAACAAACTTTTCCTCGCGCCGAAAACTGTCCGCAATCACATCTCGAACATTTTCTCCAAACTCCAAGTTGCCGACCGCGCGCAGGCAATCGTCAAAGCGCGCGACCCGAGCTTGGGATGGAATTGACGTGTGACATGTTGCGGCGCATCAATCGCATTCCCATTATTGAGAGGAATCGCAGGACCGCCTGTTTCGGGACAATCAAAATACTGTTGCGTTTTGTACGGCGTACAATTCTTTTGCGCGGGGCTCCTTTGACAGGCTCCCCGATTTTCTTATAATGCGTAAGAAATCAAGTCATTGCTGGGATTATGGTCATGCGCGTTCTTTTTTTATCCAATCAACTCTTACGCGAAATAAGGGAAAGGCGTGTCGGGTCGCTTTGCGCGTTTATGCTGGCGCTCTTGCTATTCTCTGCTCACTTCACGAGCGTTGCTGCTCATCCCCTTGGCAATTTCACCATCAACCACTATGCGCGCCTTGAAATCGCGCCCACCCAACTCCAACTTTACATTGTGTATGACTTTGCTGAAATCCCGACGTTTCAAGCCAAGCAAACGCTGGATGTGAACGGCGACGGCAATTTGACCGAGGACGAACGCGCGCAGTATCTCAACGCGCTGTTGAAAGACACAACCTCGAACCTGACGCTTACCATCGGAGATAAACGTGCCGAATTGTCGCTTGTGCCCAACTCCGCGCAACTGGAATTTTCGCCGGGACAAGGCGGCTTGGAAATCCTGCAAGTCCGAGTACGCTACACGACCGCGCTTGACTTGAGCGGCGCGCCTGTTGCGATTCAGTACCGAGACGATAACTATCGCGAGCGGCTGGGCTGGCGTGAGATTGTTGCAAAACCCATTGGCGGCGCGACGATTACGCAGTCGAACGTGCGCGCCACAGAAACCAGTGACGAGTTACGCACATATCCTGATAACTTGTTGGCAAACCCGCTGAATGACCGTGAGGCGGCGTTAACCGCAACACGCTACACAACTTCGACAGCTGGAACAAGCAATGAATCTCCCTCCAATTCCAACTTGATTCTCATCGTCGCGCTGGCGCTTGGTGGAATTGCGCTAATTTCTTTGTCAGCGGCTTTCTTTATCTCGCGCGGCAAGCCCCCGGTTGCTCGATAGATGCAATGTGGCTGCCCGTCTTACTCGTAGTAAGAAATTAGAAGGAGGAGTTGACAATGGCAGTTCAACCCACAATGCAAAAACCCCAACGCTCGTTATTCAGTTGGATGTACATCGCGCTCGGTGTCGTACTCGCGCTCGGCATTTTGTACGTTCTACTTTTCGGACAAATCTCTCTCGACCCCTCCGCACCGAATCGCACCCCCTTGAGTGAGGCGGGCATTAACTTTATTCAACGCACATTGCAATCC
>CALMZO010000117.1 GCA_937870825.1 uncultured Chloroflexota bacterium
TTGATGCGATTCGAACAGCGCACGCGTTCGTTCGTGCACGCGCTGCTCCAGCGCGACGTTGGCTTGTTGTGCGGCGCTGTACAGTTGAGCATTTTCAATGGCGAGGGCAACGCGTGCCGCCAACGCCTCCGCCAACGTGAGGTCTTGTGGCGTGTAGCACCGTTCCTCTGTTGTGGCGATGACACTGATTGCGCCGATGACATGCCGATGCGCGATGAGGGGGACGCAGATGTACGATTTGAGACCCACATCGCGCAAAAGGCGCAGATGTTCCTCGTCATGTGCGTGCGCCACCAAAAGTTCATCCGGCACGTTGGTGACAAGTTCGGGTTCGCCTGTCCGCATCACGTGCTGTGCGCCGCTCGACGCCTCGAGTTTCGGCGGATAGCGCTGCAAGAGTTCGCGCGCCCATTCCACTTTCTGCGGGTCCTGATGTGCCAACGCCGCTTGATGATAAGTTCCGTCTTGGTCGAGCAGGTCAATGACGCACCAGTCGGCAAACGACTGCACAATGAGCTGTGCGACATTGGCAAGCAGCGTTTCGAGCTCAAGCGAACCGGCGAGCACGTGGCCCGCTTCTGCCAAGAGGCGCATGCCTTCGGCGGCGCGCTTGCGCTGCGTCACTTCTTGAAAATAAATGGAGAGACCATCGGGCGAAGGATAGGCGTGAAGTTCGAACCAGCCATTGAGCGGAGGATAGAAAATTTCAATCGTTTCCGCTTTTTGCTCTCGGAGCGCGCGGTGATAAGCGTCATAGACGGGCGAGCCAACAAGGTCGGGAAATTCTTGCCAAATATTTTTGCCAAGTACATCTTTTTTCAACCGCGCAAAGATGCCTTCTGCCGGTGGATTCAAATAGGTGCAGCGCCACTCCCGATCAACCGCTACGAATGCGTCCGTGATGCGGTCGAGAATGTTTGCAATTTGTTGCTTTGCCGCGAGGTCGCGCTGTGTTGCTTCACGCCGCACCCGCGCGACATCCAAATGGGCGCGCACCCGCGCAACCATCTCGCGCGCGCTAAAGGGCTTGATCAAATAATCATCCGCGCCCGCTTCAAGACCTTCCACACGCGATTCTTCACCCGCGCGCGCCGAAAGCAGAATGAGCGGAATCGCCTGGGTGCGTTCGTCGGCACGCAAGCGACGCAAGAGTTCAAACCCATCCAGTCCGGGCATCATGACGTCCGTCAAGATTAAATCCGGCGGGTCCTGCAGCGCGGCTTGCTGCGCACTCAAGCCGTCGCCCACTGCAACCACGTCATGTTGCGGCGCAAGCAGCCGACGCAGATATTCGCGCATATCGGCGTTGTCATCCGCCAACAAAATGCGCGCGCGTGGTTCGTTGTGCCATCGCGTCGACGTATCCTCGCGGCGTCCAAGGATTGGCTGAACATTCGACCAGTCCGCCAGCGGCGCAGTTGACGGACTCTCGCTGTGGGCATCGAGCCATTGCATGGCTTCCTGTACAAAGGGAGCGGCACCCAACGCGGTCGAGCTGAGCGTGCGCGCTGCGCCGATGCGCTCGGCAGGCAAATGCGCGCATCCGAACGGAATTGAAACCGTAAAGGTGCTGCCTTGGTCTTTATCGCTCACCACGTGAATCGTGCCGCCGTGGAGTTTCACCAGCTCTTGCACGAGCGCCAAGCCAATGCCCGTGCCTTCAAAGGTGCGCGCGCGTTCATTCTTGAGCCGATGAAAGCGCTGGAATAAATTCGGCATCTCGTGTGCTGCAATGCCGATTCCTGTGTCGCGTACCGATAATTCAACGCACTCCCCCACAGGTTGGAGCGTTACCGCAATTTCCCCCTCAAAGGTGAATTTGAACGCGTTCGACAACAAATTGAAAACAATCTTTTCCCACAGCTCGCGATCTACATAGACCGGTTCCGCCAGAGGCGCACATTCAACACGCAGCTGCAGGCCCGCCTTTTCGATGGTGGAACGAAAAACACTGGCGAGTTCTGCCGTGAATGTGCCGAGGTCCGTCGGTTCATAGACTGCTTGCGCGCGTCCCGCCTCGATGCGCGAAAAATCCAACAGTGTGTTGACCAATTTCAGCAAACGCAAACTGTTACGGTGTGCCATCTCGACACGGTCACGCGTTTCTTTGGGCAGTCCGCCATTGCCTTGCGCCAAAATATCTTCAAGCGGGTTCACCATCAAGGTCAGCGGCGTGCGAAACTCGTGACTGACGTTGCTGAAAAAAATTGTCTTGGCGCGGTCGAGTTCGGCAAGAGCTTCGGCACGTTTGCGCTCTTGCGCGTATGCCCGCGCGTTTGCAATCGCGTTGGCAATGTGTCCGGTGACCAATTGCACATAGCCGCGATAGTCTTCGTCAAACGCGCGACGTGGGCTGATGCCGGCGACCCATGCCCCCGCGATGGTGCCTTGAACGGAACCGGGAATCGGACAGACGACCGCCAGCTCAATCGTATCGCCATTCCCATCCCTTGCATCTTTCAGGCGGGACTGGACATTGTGAATTTCAAGCAATTCGCCGCTTTGAATCACCTGCTCGATTTGCCAGATGTCAGAGGAGGGTACGGCGTCCAATTCGAACCTGTGTCCACCGACGAATCGCGCACCATTCTGTTCGTCGGCGAGATAAAACAAGGCAATGGGTAGATCAGAGGTGTGCGCGCGCAACGTTTGTGCAACCAATTGGCAGGCGTGTTTCGCGTCCTGCGCCATTGCCGACTGTCCGCCCAGTTCGCGCAGGGCGCGCAGGCGCCGCTCGCCGAGAACGCGCGCGGTGGTCTCGACACAGGTAACGAGGACGCCGCCCATGCCGCCACTTTCGTCGCGGATGCCGCTGTACGAAAACGTGAAATACGTCTCTTCGAGGTAGCCATTGCGATGCAGCAGAAAGAGCAAGTCCTCGCTCCAAATGGCGTCCCCGCCCGCCATCACTTGATCGAACATTGGACCGATGACGTGCCAGATTTCGGGCCAGCATTCGAGCGCGCGCTGGCCTATCGCTTTTGGATGTTTGCTCGCGCCAAGCACGGGACGGAATGCGTCGTTATAAAATTGGACATACTCGCGTCCCCAGAGCACGAGCATCGGAAATTTAGAGTTGAGGAGAATGCTGACGGCAGTGCGGAGGCTTTGGGGCCAGTGAGTGACAGGACCCACCGCAGTTGCTGACCAATCAAGCGAGCGAATCAGCGCACCCATTTCGCCGCCGCCGGCAAGACAGTCATTTGCTTGGCTATCAACCGGAGGAAGACACTGGCTAGTCAAAATTGTACCCCTTCGGACGATGAAAACCGGTTTGTTGGAATAATGCGAGTCCTGAGCCATTCAAAACAGAGATTGCGCACTCTGTTCGTTATAACAATCCCGCAGTGGCTCCTTGCCTGCACCTGAGAGGAACAAGAATCCAGCCCAGCCGTTTCTTTATTCTAAAACGTTCGACGCCCCAATTTGAGGATAATCTATTTGTATACGATTCTGGGGTTTGAACTGAATTCGGCTGGTGCCATACCGCTTGGAGAGGCATTTCCTGCTGCCCGCACAAGCCAAGTTTTCTCCACAGACCCTGACTCGCTTCTCCATATTTCTCCCACAATCCGATGATACGCTTGGCGAAACTTGTGAAGGAGATATCCGTCCATGACTCTCACCGATACAACACAACGCAACTACGCGCGGGTCGCCGGTTTCGCGTTTCTCTTGTATATCGCGGCAGGCATCATCAGTTTGGGGGTGGGCAAGTCACAATTCAGTGACCTGCTCTTGCTGCTCCAATCTTTTTCCGCACTTGTGCTGGGTGTCACGCTGTTTGCGTTGACCTACAAGCAAGGACTCGCTCTGGCAACATTGGCATTGACCTTTCGAGTTGTGGAAGCGGTTCAATACGGCGAAAGCGCGATTTATTTTGCGGTAGCGAGTTTGCTCTTTTCTTGGCTCTTGCTGCGCGGTGGGATGATTCCCACCGTGTTAGCGTGGCTTGGCGTAGCTGCGTCGGCGCTGCTGGTCGTGATTCTGCCTTTGCAGCTTGCCGGATTGTTTGGCGGGGCGATGTTGTGGTCGTCGGGGGGCACCTGGCTCGTGTGGCTGCCGATGTTGATATTCGAAGTGGGATTGGCGCTGTGGCTGCTTGTCAAAGGCGTACAGGTCGATTCCCGCAAATTGGTCACGTCAACACAGCTTTGAGGAGTTCAAAACATGAAAGCAATCGTTCACAGAAAATACGGGACGCCCGAGGTGCTGGAAATCCAAGAGGTAGAAAAGCCCACTCCGAAGAACGATGAAGTGTTGGTGCAAGTTCATGCTTCGTCCGTGAACATTGCGCAGTGGTACGGCATGACCGGTTTGTTCATTGCGCGCATTGGCAACGGACTCTTTAAACCGCAAGACCCAAGACTGGGCGCGGATTTTGCGGGCGTGGTTGAGCAAGTCGGAAAAGAGGTCCGTGATTTCAGACCGGGCGATAGAGTGTTTGGCGGGCGACACGGGGCACTTGCCGAATACGTTACCGTGAGCAATGGCATCGCGCCCATGCCGGGCAATGCAACGTTCGAACAAGCGGCGGCTGTGCCAACCGCAGGCATTACCGCGCTGCAGGGTCTCCGCGACTATGGAAAAATTCAACCGGGGCAGAATGTTGTCATCAATGGCGCATCGGGCGGTGTGGGTTCATTCGCGGTGCAGATTGCGAAAGCGTTCGGAGCGCAAGTGACGGCGGTATGCAGTACGAGGAACGTCGAGTGCGCCCGCGCGCTCGGCGCTGACGATGTGTTTGATTACACCAAAGAGGATTTCACGCGCAGTGGAAAAAAATATGACCTGCTGTTCGACGTGAATGGCAGAGGTTCGTGGTCTGATTACAAGCGCGTACTCAAGCCGAATGCGCGCGTCGTTATCGCGGGAGGACCGCGCACGCCGTTGATTGGTCCGCTCAGTCACGTCATCCGGCTGAAACTTGGCTCGTTGGGTTCCAAACAGCAAGCAACTTTTTTCGTCGCCAATTTCACGCGCGAGGATATGCTATGCTTGCGTGACCTTGTGGAGAGCGGCAAGGTGAAACCCTTTGTCGAGCGCGTGTATCCGTTCCATCAAACGGCAGAAGCGATGCGCTATTTGGGAGAAGGGCACGCGCAAGGGAAAATTGTTGTCAAGGTGCGCGAGCAAGAGAAAACTCTTTCCGCCTCCGCGCGTGCAAATCGAGGAAAATGATGAAATCCCAAAATCTTGAGCCGCCGCAAGTGTGGGCACGCGCCGCGGGCGTGCTGTATCTGCTCATCATCGCTACCGGCGCGTTCGGTGAAATCGTTGTGCGAGGGACGTTGTTTGTGTCGGGAGACCCGTCATCTACGGCTGCCAATATCGCGGCATCGGAATCGCTCTGGCGCGTCGGCATTGCGGGAGACATTCTGCAACACGTTTTCGATATTCCGGTGATGCTGGCGTTGTATCTCACCCTCAAACCGGTAAACAAGAATCTTGCGCGGCTCGCGATTCTTTTCAACTTGATTCAGACCGCCGTCCTCGTCGCCAACAGTTTCAATCTCGTCATGCCGCTGTTCTTGGTGGGCAACGCCGAGTACCTGAAAGCATTCGCGCCGGACCAACTGCACGCGTGGACACAGCTCTTTGTCCGATTGCATACCTACGGCTTTGGTATCGGGCTCGTGTTCTTTGGATTGGCGTGTCTCGTGTCTGGATTTTTGATTTTCAAGTCGGGGTACTTGCCTCGCATCTTGGGAGTCTTGATGATGATCGCGGGCTTGTGTTATCTGACGAACAGTTTTGCGCTGCTGCTTGCGCCTGCTTTGGCGGCAGTCATTGTGCCTGCGATTCTTGTCCCGCCGTTGATCGCCGAGTTGTCACTTGCGCTTTGGCTTGTCTCCAGGGGCATTCTGGTTGAGGCATGGCAAGCGCGTGCAGTGGATTTGGCGTGATGTGGCACTCGCGCATGCAAACAAGCACGACTCCCTTTCCACTCGTCCCGATTTACTTTATACTCGCGTCATGTCGCAGCTGATTCTTGTCGTAGAGGATGAACCCAAAGTTGCACGCCTTGCGCGCGACTATTTGGAAAAGAACGGATTCCGCGTCCTCACCGCCGCCGATGGTCAAAGCGCGCTGGTGATTGCCCGCCGCGAAAAACCTAACCTGATTCTCCTCGACCTCATGCTCCCCGTGATGGACGGGCGCCAGGTCTGCCGCATCCTGCGCCGCGAAAGTGATGTGCCGATTATTATGCTCACCGCGCTGTCCGAAGAGATTGACCAGGTTACGGGACTCGAAATCGGCGCGGACGATTACATCACGAAACCGTTTTCGGGGAGCACGCTCGTCGCGCGCGTGCGGGCGCTGTTGCGCCGCACGCGGGGTCAGCTCCAAGTGTCGAATATCATTCGCGAGGGCGGACTCGAGATTGATGCAGGCAAGCATCTCGTCACGTTTAACGGCGCATCCATCAAACTCACCCCGAATGAATTCAAATTGCTCTATCTCTTGGCGCGCCGTCCCGGTCAGACGTTTACGCGCGAACAACTTTTAGAGGAACTGCATGGCGCCGCTTCCAACATGGACCGCAGTGTGGACTCGCACATCAA
>CALMZO010000118.1 GCA_937870825.1 uncultured Chloroflexota bacterium
CGTCAAAATCGGCGCGCCAACGCATGTGCGCGAGCCACGGCTCGATTTGTTGTTCCAACGCGCGTTCGATTTCGGGAATTTCAGAAACAGGTGAATTCACAGCGGGAGGAAAAAATTCGCGGCGCAAAAAAATATCGCCGAACTACATGGCGGCGATATTATATGCTTGCTCGTTACGCGGTCATAATTCGTACAACTCTCCATATTTTCCGTGCAGATACGCAATGTATGGTTGGATGTTTAGCCCTTCGCCCGTCGCGCGTTGGATGATTTCATTGGGCAAAAATTTCGCGCCGTGCGCGTAAATGTTTTGTTGCAGCCAACCGCGCAAGGTGGAAAATTCGCCGCGTCGAATTTGTTCGGGAATGTTGGGATGCGCGCGTAAGGCGGCGTCGAAAAACTGCGCGCTCAAAATGTTGCCGAGTGTGTATCCTTGAAACGCGCCGCCGATTTGTCCGCCGTACCAATGCACATCTTGCATCACGCCTTGCGAAAGATTCGGCGGCGTTGCGCCTACATCGCGCGTAATCGTTTCATCCCACGCGTCGGGCAAATCACGAATCGCCAATTTGCCTTCGAGCATTTGCAATTCAAATTCAAAACGCATCATCACGTGCAAATTGTACGTCACTTCGTCGGCATCGGTGCGAATGAGCGAGGGTTCCACTTTGTTGACCGCGCGATAAAAGGTGTCGAGCGAAACATTTTGAAACTGCGACGGGAACGCGGCTTGCAATTTCGGATAAAAATATTCCCAGAAATTTTTGCTGCGCGCGACGAGATTTTCCCACAAGCGCGATTGCGATTCGTGTACGCCTGACGATGTTCCTTCTGCGAGCATGGTGCGTTCGAGCGCGCGCGCGTGCCCCTGTCCGTACATTGCGTGTCCCGCTTCGTGAATCGTGGAAAAGAACGCTTCGCTCCAATCGTACTCTTTCACGCGCGTGGTGATACGCACATCGCCGATGGAAAAATGCGTCATGAACGGATGCGCGGTTTTGTCCTGGCGTCCGCGTGTTAAATCGTAACCGAGCTGCTGCGCGACATCGAGCGCGAATTTCAACTGCTGCGCTTCGGGGAAAAATTGACGAATGCACGAATCGTCGGCAGGCGGCTGTGACGTGATGGCGCGCACAATCGGACGCAATTGTTCGCGCAACTCGCCAAACACGCGCCGAATATCGGCGGCGGACATTTGCGGGTCACCCAAATCAATCAACGCGTCGGCGATGTGGTGTGGCGAATTTACATCGTTCGCCGAACCGTTTGGAAAAAAGGAAGAATACTCGCGCGAGAGGTCGAGAATTTTTTCGAGCCAAGGAAGGACCGCGTGAAAATCCGATTGCGGGCGCGCCTTGACCCATGTGTTGTACGACAACGCTTGCGTTTCCGTTTGCCGCGCGACAAATTCCGACGGCACGCGCGTCTTTTTCAGGTACTCGCGCCGCGCGACTCGAATCAAGCTCGCGTCGTCGGAATCGTACGGCAAACTTGCTTCGTACTCTTTTACATCGTCGAGCAGGTGTCCGATTTCGTCGGTGGTAAATTTTTCGTGCGCGAGCGAAAAAAGTGTTCCCAATTGCTGGGCGCGCGCTTCCGCGCCGCCCGGCGGCATGTACGTTTCTTGGTCCCACGAGAGAACATACGCCGCCATCTGCAAATCATGAACGATGGCGAGTTTTTGTTTGAGGTCGAGAAATTTGTCCATAGCGGTTGGAGATTGTATCACAAAAATTTTTTGCATCCTCTTGACTCTCCTGTTGCTGGATGGTGTATAGTAATCAAGACCTTCAAGTCTCCGGAGACTTTGAAGGTCAGAGGAAATGAACATGTTCAAAATCGGAGAATTTTCGCGGCTCGCCCAAGTGCCAATCAAAACGCTGCGGTATTACGACGAAGTGGGGTTGTTGAAACCCGCGCAGGTGGACAAGTTCACCGACTATCGTTATTACCGCGCGGAACAATTGGCGCGCCTCAATCGCATTCTCGCGTTCAAAGATTTGGGGTTTACGCTCGAAGAGGTGGCGCGCCTCCTCGACGAAAATGTTTCCCCGGAACAACTGCGCGGGATGCTGCGATTCAAGGAAGCCGAAATTCGTGAACGGGTGGAGGAAGAACAAGCGCGGCTCGCACGCGTGCGTGCGCGGCTGCGGTTAATCGAACAGGAGAATCAAATGCCAAATCTCGAAGTGGTGATTAAAAAAATTCCGGCGCAACGTGTGGCGGCGATTCGTTCCATCATTCCAAACTATGCGGCGCAAGGAATGTTATGGGGTGAACTGGACGCGTATCTCGCGCAAAAACAAGTCTCGCCGAACGGCGCATGCTTTGCCGTGTATTACGATACGGAATATCGCGAGCGTGATGTGGATGTCGAGGTGTGCGAACCCATCAACGCGAATGTTTCTGCAAACGGCAAGGTCAAGGTGTACGAATTGCCCACGCTCCATCAAGTGGCTGCCGTTTTGCATCGCGGCGGTTTTGAAAATATCAGCGAATCGTACTCGCAACTTTTGCAGTGGATTGGCGCGAATGGGTTTCGCATTGTGGGACCCAATCGCGAAGTGTATCTGCGCGCGGTCGTTTCACCCGAATTGCTCGCCAAATATCCGAGCGAATATGTGACGACGAACGAAGCGGAACGTTTGACCGAAATTCAGTTTCCCATTGAAAAAGCATAAACAAAAACAGGGCGGCAAGTGCCGCCCTGTTTTTCATGGGTTTGCGGCAAGTGTTTCCAAAACCTGCACCAACACCTCCACCGCGTTATCGTACTCGTTCAAATCAATATGCTCGTTCGGCGTGTGGTCGAGATTGGAATCGCCGGGTCCGTAGGTGACGATGGGACAATTCCAAAACGGACCGACGACATTCATATCACTTGTGCCCGTCTTGAGCGTAAAGCCCGGTGTCCCCCCCTCCTCACGAATCGCGGAAAGGAACGCGCGCACGAGTGCGTTGTTTTTGTCCGCGCGATACGCGGGCGTTTCGGTGTCAAATTGGATTTGCGCGTCGCCTGCCATTGCCAAAATTTTTGCTTCCAATTCCGCGACGGTGACGTCCAATGGCAACCGCAGACCAATCACCAAACGCGCGAGTTCGTGCAAGCCGTCATTTTCGGAAAACATTCCGCGCAGCGTGGGGTCAAGTTTGTCGAAAATTTTTTGTTTGCCCGTGTTAAATTCATCGGCAAAATTTTTTACGCGCAGCCAAAATTCCACCGCGTCTTCATTCGCGCTGCGCGCTTGTCCCGCGCTGTGCGCGTTGTCACGCGTCAACCTATATTCGAGCCACAGCGAACCTTTGTAACCGAGCGTCACACGGTCCCAACCGCTCGGTTCGCCGACGATGGCGAAATGGGGTTTGTATTGCGTTTTCGCAAAATGCGCGCCCTTGCTCGTCGGACATTCTTCTTCCACCGCGCCGACGACGACAATTCGCCAACCGTTTCGTACATCCACGCGCGCCGCCGCCGACGCAAACGCGCATAATGGACCTTTTGCATCCACCGCGCCGCGTCCGTACAACAAATCGCCGTCGCGTCGAACATCAATGAAACCGGGATGCGTGTCAATGTGTCCCAGCAGTACGATTTCCTTAACCCCCTCTTCTTGTAAAGGAGAGGGCTGGGGTGAGGTTACACCAACCGCATTCCCCGCCTCATCCCGAAACGCGTCCAGTCCCGCGTCGTTCATCCACGCGACGAGATAATCCACCGCGTCGCGTTCTTGGTACGACGGCGAATAAATTTTCAACAGTCCTTCGAGTAAATCGCGCGAATTCATGGGGTCAAAATAAAATCGCCCAGATGCGAGCATCCTTCAATGACCAGCGCGTCATTTTCGACGCGCGCCGTTTTGCAATCTACAACGGCGGGTGTGGAATTGGCATCCGCTTGAAATGCCTCCCGCAATACACATTTGGAACCATCTCGCACAACAGAAAATTGTCGCGTCACGTTGTTTGGTTCTTGAACGGTGAGGGAGGTGAGTGTACAAGATTGAAAGGCGAGGACAAAACAATCGGCGGCGCGACGCGCGGCATCTGCATCATTTGCGCGCAGTGGGTTTCCGCTCAAGGCGATTCTGCCGCAAAAGGTCTCGAACGTTACGGGCGTCATCACGCGCGGAGAATTTTCACCGCACGAACCCAGACCGAAAAGCATCAACGCCAAACAAAACAATCGCGTCATAAATTTTCAATAATTGCGCGCGTCATTTCATCCATACTCGCGCTGCCGCCCAAATCGCGCGTTCTCATACCGCGTTCTATCACGGTATTCACCGCGCGGCGCACACGCGCTGCCGCCTCTTCCCATTCCAAATAGTCCAACATCATCGCGGCGGACAAAATCGCGCCGAGGGGATTCGCAACGCCTTGACCCGCAATATCGGGCGCGGAACCGTGAACGGGTTCAAAGACGCCGTGCCGTGTGCCGATGTTGCCCGAAGGCGCGACGCCGAGTCCGCCAATCAACGCGCTCGCTTCGTCGGACAAAATATCGCCAAATAAATTTGTGGTGACGATGACATCAAAATGTTGCGGGTCTTGAATCAAACGCATCGCCATCGCATCCACGAGCATCTCTTGTGTTTCGACATCAGGAAATTCGCGCGCGACGTTGAAACACGTTTCACGGAACAACCCATCCGTGAGTTTGAGAACGTTCGCCTTGTGTACGACGGTGACCTGTTTCTTGCGAGCGCGTGCCATTTCAAACGCGACGCGCGCGATGCGTTCCGACGCGCGTTTTGTAATGACGCGTTCGGCAATCATCGTTTCCGCGTCTTCTGCGCGTTCGCGTCCCGCGTACAGTCCTTCGGTGTTTTCGCGCACGATGAGCAAATCCACATTCTGCCGCGAAAATTCTCCCGGCAGCGATTTCACGGGGCGCAGGTTCGCGTACAGCGCGAGCGATTGGCGCATTGCCAAAATCGGACTGCGATACCCCTCGACGCGCGTCATGGGTGATGACGTTGCGCCGAACAAGGTCGCGTCGCACGCTTGCACAATTTCGATCGTCGCGTTCGGAATCGCGTCGCCCGTTTTTTGAAAATATTCAAAGCCCGCGTGCGCGTAAACAAATTCCAAATCGAGCTGCAATGCTTGCAGTACGCGCTGCGCGGCGGGAATGACCTCTTGCCCAACGCCGTCGCCGGCAATGATGCAGATTCGCATGGCTCGCTGATGGCTGATAGCGGATAGCAGATAGCAGATAGGAGAACGGAGATTGCCATTCACTATCAGCCATTCGCCATCTGCTATTCGCCGCCTTTGACCTCGGGCATCGGCAAATTTTCCGCGCCGAATTTTTTTCGCAGCATTGGAATCAAGCCGCCGCTTTCGATGATGTGTACGAGAGAGGGCGACAACGGGGGAAAATCGAACATGCCCGCGCGCGCGTGAATTTGGTGCGCGTCGAGGTCGAGCGTAATCGTTTCGCCGTGTTCAATCGCGTCCACCGCGTCGGGGCAAACAATCGGCAGCAATCCGTTGTTGACCGCATTGCGAAAATAAATGCGCGCGAACGATTTCGCAATTATCGCGGTGACGCCCGCGTGTTTCAACGCGCTCACCGCTTGCTCGCGCGAAGAACCGTTGCCCCAATTTTTGCCGCCGACGATGATGTCGCCGCGCTGTACGCCGCGCGCAAAACTTGGGTCCAAATCTTCGAGGGCGTGTTTCGCTTGCTCGTTCGGGTCCGTGACAGTGTAAGTATATTTGCCGGGGAAAATTACGTCGGTGTTGACGTTATCGCCGTATTTCCAGACGTTGCCGGTGAGTTTCATAATTGGAAATTGGAGATTGGAGATTAGAGATTGGGTGATTGGGTGATTGGGTACTTTGCTAACTTGCGATAAACATTCCCACCGCTTTCGTAATGTGGAACGCGCCGCGCGTGTTTATTTCGTGTTGGACGCGGGCGCGAAATTCCTCAATGAGCGTTTCGGGGAATTGTTCGCGTGTGAATGGCGCGCCCGAGAGAACGTACGCGACGAGCGGCTCGGTTTCGGTAACACGTAAATGATTTTCTTGTTCAACGCGTGCGACATGTTCAAAATGCCTTGCCAATTTCGCCCCGCCGTTTTCCAATCCAAATTCGCCGATGTAACGATGCGCGTCAGGCGCGGGTTCGCCCAAGCTTTCGGCAACGAGGGCGTCAAGTTCGCGCAAGTGTTTCGCGCCATTCGTCGCCGCGTAGAATTTTCCGCCGCGTTTCAGCACATGCCGAATCTCGGCAAGCGCGCGATGCAAATCGGGAATGTGATAAAGCATGTGATTGGCGAAAATGCCGTCGAAGGATTGGGCTGCGAATGGCAAGTGCTGCGCGTCACAGTTGAGAAACGAGAAGCGAGTTGCGCCATATAACGGCGCGCCGGGAAATTTTTGTTGAACGGTTTGCGCCATCCCAAATGAAAAATCGCTCAGCGTAATTTTCCAACCGTCCGGAATTTTCTCGCGCACGCGTTCCCACAGCGCGCCACTGCCGCAGCCGATTTCCAATACGCGCGCGTTGTTTGGCAATTCAACCTGTTTGAACAACCAATCGTGAAAGTGTTCGGACGCGGTGCTGAATTTTTCATGCAAGGCGATGCGCGCGTCGAGATTCGCGCTCGTGGCGTATTGCTCGCGGACAAAGGTTTTGTCACCGATTCGACACATGTCTATACTTCAATATCCTTTGAGAAAAATGGTCGTCGAAGAAACTCATGAAACTATTTAGTCCTTGTGACATCGTTGCCAAGAGCAAATCGAGGTCGAATCTGTCATGTAGATATGCTTTTAGGATGCCCTCGTCGGTTTCATAGAAGCCCAAATCAATCGAGCTAAAATGAGTAATGTAATCTCTGATGTCTCTCAGCTGATTGAACCACTCCATTTCTGTTTTGATAAACTCTTTCATCTTTGCATCTCCAATCTCACCATCTTTATGAGATTCTTTGGTAATAAATTTTGCAAAAAGTGTAAAACTATGGAATGTTCTGGAGTTTGGACCGTACATCAAATGTACCAAAGTCGTAATAGTGTCCAGCAAACTACGAAGCGTGAAAAGAATGTTGCTGATTTCAGACTTAAGTTGGTAGACTTCTTCGTTTGCGGAAAAGGAGGTTTGATTAGCACGCGGTAGTTTCTTTTTTGTCTTGACAAAGCCAAGATGAATAGCCGCTTGAAGTAATTCAGCACGAGTTATGGATAGTTGCAGAGAGTACCTCTTATCAGAAATCGCTCGTGAAACTATTGGAAAATATGCATTAGCAGGGATCAGGTTTGCGATATACTGACCCTTTGTTTCCATGTAGTAATAAATCCCCGAATACTGTTTGAGATAATCGGAATTATAGAGCGCTTCACCAATCTTTGGGAGTGCATCTGGAAGGGCTGGCATTGACCAACTAACCATCTTATCTGCGGAGACTGTCTTGTAACCGCGAAATTTCGCGGGAAGAGCGCGTCGTATTTCTTCGAGTTGGGCTTTGTTTTTTACTAATCGAAAGTCCACAAGATCCTTCCTATCTCCAATATCGCGGATTGAGATATTCTTCGTCAAACGTTTCCGTCGCGCGCAAGGCGACACGAATCGCATCGCGGACGGCGCGCGCTTTTGCCTCGAGGTCGGGATTTTCGCTTTGGGTGCGTTCGGCGATGACCCCGCAGATGCACGCGGCGGCGAACCCGTAGACGCTGCCCATTTTGAACAGGGTGCCTGCCTCCATTTCAAAATTCAAAATGCCGAGCGCCCGATATTCGTCGGTGATGCCGCGCAAGTGCCGCAATAAATTTTTGTTCGCGGACGATTCACTGCGTTCTTGCCCTTCAAAAAACGTGTCCACGCTCGCGGTGATGCCGATATGCCAATCGGTTTTCAATTCGCGCGCGGCATTCACCAACGCCATGGTGAGAAACGGATTCGCGGACGCGGGATATTCATTTGGCGCGATGTCGTCGGCTGCGCCTTGACGGGACAATGCGGCGCGCGTAATCACGATGCTGCCCATTTTTACATCGGGCTGAATCGAACCGCTCGTGCCAACGCGCAGAACCGCGCGCACGCCGACTTGGTACAATTCATTGACGACAATCGAAAGCGACGGCGCGCCCATGCCGCTCGTCGCAGAGATGAACGCGCGTCCGTTCGGCAAACGCGCGAGATAACTATTCAGGCCGCGATTTTCGGATAAATTTTTCTCAAACGTCACGCCCTCTGCCTCTTGCGCAATAAAGCGCGCGCGTTCGGGGTCGCCCGACAATAACGCGATGAGGGGGGGGGAACTGCCCAAGTCGTTTTTGCCGAAACCGATGTGATACAACGCGTCGTCATTCATAGTTGTTTTTATTTTTTCCCAAGTTCGAGTTTGTACACTTGCTCGCGCGCCGCAATCCACAAATTGTCTTGGTCGTCGAATGCCATGCCTGACGCGACGTTTTGCGGAATGTCGAATACGTCAATGTAGCGTCCATCGGGTGTGAATACCTGGACGCCTTTGGAATCGCTGACGTAAATGCGCCCTTGTGAATCTACGGCGAGCGCGTTGACCGCGCTGAATTGTCCCGGCTCGCTGCCTGAACTGCCAATCGAATCTACAAATTTTCCCGCGCGGTCGTACTTGAACACTTGGCGCGCGAAACTGCCGAGTATGTAAAAGTTGCCCTGTCCGTCGAGCGCGAGACGCGGGTCGAGTTCAAAACTGCCGAGTTGCTTGCTGATTGCGCTGTCCACCACAATCGTCGCGCGCCCGCTCGAATTGAAACGTACGATGCTGTCTTTTTGATTGCCGGTCATCGTCGCGTACAAATTTCCGTCCGCGCCGACGGCGATGTGTTCGTAACTTTCGCCGAGCGCGGGTGGAAACACGTCGAGTTGTTCGCACGTTGCCGCGTTGTATTTGGTAATCGTGATGGCTTGCAGGACGTACAAATTGCCGTTGCGGTCTGCCGCGAGGGACGGCGTTGGCGCTTTCGGGTCAATCAAGCACTGCGTTTTAAATTTGCCGTTCGCATCAAAGACTTGGACGCGTCCGCCGATATATTCGGCGACGAAAAGGTTGCCGTTGTTGTCCACCGCAACCGCGCGCGCGTCGGACATTTTTCCTGCGCCCGTGCCTTTGCCGCCGATGGTCGCCACAACATTTGCAAATTGCGGCGTGGGCGATGGAGGCGCGGTGTTCGTCGGAATTGGCGCGCGTGTGGCGGGAACAACGGTGGTGAGCGCCTGGAGCGTTGGCTGAAGGTCGAGCGACGGCGCAAGCATGGTGAACGCGCCGACGCTCAACAGAATCGGCACGACGATTGAAAGCACCGTAATCAACACGACAAATATAACAATCCATGTCACGCAACCGCTGCTGCCGCGCGAAATTTGTATGTCGCCGCCTTGTCCGACGCGGATGCTGTGTGGTGAGCCGATGCTGATTTGCGCGACCTGAACATTTTGTCCCCGCTCGATGGCTTCGACCGCGTCTTTTGCCTCTTTCAAACCGACGCCGAAGGTTTCGCGATAGAGTTTAATCGCTTCAATTTTTTTGCCGCTGTCTGCGAGTTTTTTAATCTCGGCGAGCTTGGCGGCTTCGCGCGTAATTTCTAGAGGGTTGAACGCAGCGAAATTGGGTGATGGAGTGCGGAGCGCTTCGGGAACAATGAGAGTGGTTTCGCAGTAGGGACATTGAATCGTCGGCGCGCTGCCGCCTTGATAATTTTGGGGCGCGCCGCATTTGGGACAGCTGAACGTTTGCGATTTGGATTCGGACATTTTGATTCACGTAGACCAAGTTTGTAATTTGTCTGTTGCGGGCAAATTGAAAATTTATTTTACGCGGGCGAATTTTTCTTGTACACGGCAAAGCCAACGTTTTGTCCGCAATTTGGACATTTGCCAAAGACGGTTTTGTTCCCCGCCGCGCGCCAACGAATGCCGCCCGCGTCCCAGTACGAACGTTCAAAGCCGCAGTTGGGACATTTGAGCATCCATCGTTCCGATTCGGCTTGAATGCCGACGCGCCAGGATGAAGGCATGATGGCAAAGACGATTTTCTGAAGGGTGTGCATGGGAGGGCAGTCGTTGTTTGTTCAATTCCCAAGTTTGGCATTTACATGCCGCGCGCCGAGCGTTTGAAACAAGATGGAAAGAATGGATGCGTACACAATAATTTTTTGTCCCGTCACTTGAATGAGCAAACCTTCGGGTGTATTCGCGCGCGGACCGATTCGCAGGAGAATGAAATATAAAATCAACACCAGCGCGAACGCGATAAAACTCCACGCGTAAAGGTTGGGATATTCGTCGCGATCAAGAATGACGGGAATGTACAAAATGACCGCGAGGGGGAACAAGCCAAACGCGTACAGGACAAATTGTCCATGCAGTGGACGCGCAATATCGGCAGGCGTGAACGCGACGCCGACAAAACAAAGCGCGGAAGCAATGCCGACAATGGAACCGATGATGCTCAACACGCGCGTCCAGCGCGTGTGCGTAAAAAATTGGGTGAACGCGACAAAAAATACGGCGAGACCCGCGCCCGCGATTGTCAGCGCGCTCGAAAACAAGAGCATCGAAATTGTATTCGGCGCGCCATTGTAACTCACGGTGCGTCCAAGGTCGCTAAAGAAATTGGTGAAAAACGAATAGCCCGCGTTTTGCGGATTGCCGCTTGTGCCGCCGCCGTACGCGAGCATTGCCATCAGCGTCGCCGCGGCAAAAAAGATGCACGCCCCAAGCACAAATTGAAAAGTCGTTTTGCGCCATACGTTTGAATCGAAAAACGAAACGGGCAGCGCGTTTGTTTTGTTTGTGGAAAGGGTGTTGTTCATCGTTCCGGTATGTTTTTGAAACGCCGTTGGACCTGACGTTCCAAGCGGGTGTCGCGATTCCTGGTTTGCAGCGCGGCAGATTTGGAAAAGCATACCACAAAAGTTTGAAAACGCGATTTCGGAAAATAAAAATCGCACACCGCATAACAGACGCGGCCAAAGTATTTATCCACATTCCCCAACAGCCCGCGCGCAAACCTCGCGCCCAAAACAAAAAACCAAGCGCGTTGGGGCGGACAAAAAAAATTTTGCTATGATGACAAGGATAGTACCTGAAAAAAAAGAACGCGTTGGACGAATGCTCGTCCAACGCGTTCTTTTTTACCGGCACGGGAATACGCGGTTACGGATTCACGCGCTGCAAATACAGATCGACTTCGAGCGTGATTTTGTCGTCAATGCTCAAGACGCGGGCGACGCGCGGCTGTTCCAGACTGAAATCGGCAAAGGTAAAACTGGTCGTCGCCGTGCATTTGCCTTCGGTCTGATTGCTCTCCAATTGACAGCTCGCTTGCCACGTTACGGGTTTCGTCACATCACGAATGGTGAGGTCGCCCATCAGCTGAAATGTCGCGCTGCCGGAATCGGGAACAAGCAATGGCAATCCGGGCGCGGAAGTCGGCACGAACGTGACGTTCGGGTACTGCGACGATTGCAGCGGCGTGCGTTGAATAAAATTGTCGCGCGCGCCTTGGTCACTGCGCAGTGTGCGAACATCCACCACAAACTTGCTGTTGGCGGAATCAATCGAGCCGTCGCTGCGCTTGCCGACGATTTGTCCGGTGATGGCTTTTGTTCGTCCAATCGCGTCGTTCGGCAAATCAAAGCCCGCGAGTTGTTCGCGCACGCGGTAACGCACTTCGCTTTTTTCAGGAACGACGACGAGCGTAACTGTTTCGCCTGCGTTGGTTGTGGCAGACGTCGTCGTTGGGTTGAGCGCGCCGGTATTTGTCGCAGCGGGTGCTGCGGTTGCGGGCGCGACGGTTGGTGGCGCGTTCGTCGGCGTCGCGGCAGGTGTGCTGCAGCCGATGATGACAACCGCCAAAAGACTGAACAATGCAGTTACAAAGAGTACCGCTTTGAATGAATTCATAAATTGTTTCTCCTCCAACGGATTTCCAAAATGGCGCCGTACGCACTCAGTGTGGCAGATTCCCATTGCCCTCTGCCAGATCCAAGTGTGTTGCGAAAGCAAGTTTCGCGATGCATTTTGGAAATGCGTTGTCGTAACTCTTCTACTCAAGCGAAATGATTTTTTCTTGAGAGCAAGATTAAAACCTCCTCACTTGGGGCGCGCTGCGCAACTATTCGTTCTACAAAATTCAGCACAGTGATAATTTGCTCATTTTGCGGCGCGGCAGAGTTTTACCAACAGACACATCCGCGTGATTCATTTATACTTTGCCGAGAAACAAAAATGCTGCGGCGTTTTGTGCAACGCGGCAGCGTTTCCGATACGTCCAGCGGTCGTCGGCGCTCGTTCAGGTTACGACAAATTTTGTGTGCGTGAGCTCGGCGCGTACGGGCGAATGTTTTTGAAAATATTCGCACAGCACATCAATGGCGCGTTTGCCGGTGTCTGTTTTGTTCTCGATATTCTTGATATCTTGCCCGCCCGCAACCGCGACCCGATACACGCGGTCTGCGCGCACGGGACTGCCCGCGATTTCCAACTCTTGCACACGCGCACCCTTTGGATTGTTGACGCGCACGCGTGCTTGCAATCCGGATACGCGTATGACGTAACCGCCCTGTTGCTGCAATGCCTGTGCGGCAAACACCTGCTCAAGGTTCGCCTCAATCTGCTCGCGGATTCGCGCACCGGTCATTTCCACCAGTGAGAGCGGCGGATTCGTGGGAATCATCTGCCACAAGTCCGCCATTGTCACGTTGCCTGGCAGAATCGGCGAACCATAGCGCCAGCCGTGCGAAAAGGCAACGTCCGCGCCGGTTGCATCGAGATAAGCATCGGTGATGAGATTGTCCATCGTTGCTTCAAGCACATGCATGCGCTCGAGCGCAGTGGCAGTCTGTCCAACCACCTCGTCCATGCGTTCGCGATGCGGTGCGAGTTGGGTTTGCACCAACGTTTGCATTTCCGAATCGGGAGCAATGGACTCATCCAAAAAAATTAACCGATGGGTGTAATCACAAACATGTTGGTTCTGCACGTCAAGGTCAAGGCGCCCGATAAAGGAACCGTCAAAACCCGATTGCACGAGCAGCGTCTTGCCAAAACGCAGCGGCGCATAGAGGCGGTCATGCGTGTGCCCACTCAACACGACATCAATGTCCTGGACCTGCTTGACGAGTTCAATGTCTTGCGCCAAGCCCATGTGCGAGACCAACACAATGAGCTCTGCCTGTTCCTGTCGGCGCAGTTTCGAGATGCAGCGCGGCAGCGAATCAAGCCCATTGGAAAAACGCAGACCCGCGCCAAATGCTTTGGGCATGGTCCGGGTCACAACGGGCGAGGTGATGCCGACAAAGCCGATGCGGACACCGCCAATCTCGCGGACGTGGCTCGGTGAAAATTCGTGTTCGCCGCTGTCGGCGCGTTCCACGTTGCACGCAATCATCGGGAAATTCATTTCGGCTACACGCTCGCGCAGCACGCGCGGTCCAAAGCCAAATTCCCAATTGCCGGGCGTCATCAATTCGACGCCCAAATGATTCAAGACGGGCACAATCGCCGCGCCTTCGGTCCACATCGCCGGTGCAGTCCCGTGAATGGCATCTCCGCAATCTACCAGAATGCAATGCCCGTTGGTTTCGGCGCGAATCTGTTTGACGAGCGCGGCAGTGCGCGCGACACCACCGCCGTGTTGATAGGCGGGCTTGCCGTGATTCCAAAACAGTTCCCAATGCGGTTCGAGATGCGCGTGAATATCATTTTGTTGAATCAGCGTCACGCGCCGCGAGTTCGAGGTCATGCTTAACTCCTTGATGCAGAAATCGTGCACGCGCGAAAAATATCGTTGTCAGAGGATTCGCAAAAAAAACGCGCTGCGACGTGTACTATGTAACGTCACAGCGCGGCAAAATGAGATGCGCGGCGGAGCGAGTCCTATGGCTCGGGCGGGGTTGGTGATTGCAACACTCTATGTACGACAGTGAGAAACGACGCCGCGGACCCCGAATCTCGAAACAATGCTCAGGAGCAGGTCGCACCCAAGCCATTTTCGCCGTCAGGAAGAAACAATTTCGCGCGGGTCCTCAATCACTCCGGCAATCGCGCTCGCGGCAACCACCGCGGGACTCGCCAAATAAATTTCCGCGTCGCGCGTGCCCATGCGTCCGCGAAAATTTCGATTCGCGCTCGAAATTGTCACTTCGTTTGGCGCGGGGATACCCATGTGATTGCCCATGCACGGACCGCAGCCCGGTACACCAATCACCGCGCCCGCGTCGGCGAGCGTTTCCAAATAGCCCTGACGCAGTGCGTCACGCAACACCTCCGACGATGCAGGAATCACCAACAGCCGCGTTCCTTTTGCGATTTTTTTGCCGCGCACAATTTCCGCCGCAATCGCGAGGTCTTCCAAGCGTCCATTGGTACACGTTCCCAGAAACGCTTGCTGCACGCGCGTCCCGCGAATTTCCGAAAGTGGTCTTACATTGTCAACGGTGTGCGGACAGGCAATCATCGGTTCGAGTTGCGACGCGTCGAAGGTGTATTCCGCGCTGTAGTGCGCGTCGGGGTCGGGATATAAAGCGTTTTGACGGAGGACGGAGGACGAAGGACGAATGGAATCCTCGGTCGTTCGTCGTTCGTCATTCGTCATTCGTCTTGCCAGGTAATCAAACACCGCGTCGTCCGGCGCAAGGTACGCATTCTTTGCTCCAAACTCTGCCATCATGTTTGGAATGACCATGCGCGATTCGAGTGACATGTTTTGTATCGCGTCGCCGTGAAATTCGACGGAATAGTACAAACCCCCGTCCGCGCCCAAGTCGCCAATAATTTTCAAACACAAATCTTTTGCCGTCACCCAATCACCCAATCGCCCAATTACCTCAATCTTGATACTCTCTGGTACTCGCAACCACAATTCCCCCATCGCCCACAACGCGGCAACTTCGCTGCGCCCAATGCCCGCGCCGAACGCGCCAAGCCAGCCGAAATGCGGCGTGTGTGAATCCGCGCCGAGAATCGTTTGCCCCGGCAGCACAATTGCTTCTTCGCTCAACACTTGATGACAAATGCCGCGCCCCACTTCAAAAAAATGTTTGACACCCATTTCGTCAACGAACTTGCGCACGTCCGCGTGATTCTGCGCGTGCGCGGTGGTGGGCGCGGGGACCGCGTGGTCGAGCGTGATGGCGAGCCGTTCGGGATTTTTGACGCGTTCGACGCCGAGCGCGCGAAAAATTTTCCAAATCGCGGCGGTATTGTCATGCGACAAAATGACATCGGGACGCGCGTCCACGATTTGTCCCGCGACGACGGAAGCATTTCCTGACGCGCGGGCGAGGGCTTTTTCCGCAAATGTCTTGCCGTTCGCCAATGGCTTGCGTATCATCCGTTTGAAATTCTTTCCGCTGTGTCCTGCATCGTTACAATCACTTTGCCGCGCGCGTGACCTTGCCCGAGGTACCGAAATGCTTCCGCCGTTTCGCGCAGCGGATAGCGCCGGTCAATGACAGGACTGAGCTTGCCCGCTTCCATTTGCGCGGCGAGGAATTGCAAATCCGTTTGGCTCGGCTGCGCGATCAAGTTTTTCAGCGTTTTACCGCCGCGCGACAGCGATGGACCCAAAAGCATTACCTGAAAAATTTGCTTGAGCGCGCCGCCCGATAAAACGAACGTGCCATTGGGCTTTAACGCGCGCTGGTACGCGGCAAGCGGACGATACCCATTCGCGGCGAGAATCAAATCGTACTGGTCTCCGCTTTGGGCAAAGTCTTGTGTGGTGTAATCGAGCACGCGGTCAGCGCCGAGTGTGCGCGCTTGTTCAACATTCCGCGTACTGCAAACGGCGGTGACATGCGCGCCAAACAGTTTGGCGATTTGCACCGCGAACGTTCCGACGCCGCCGGACGCGCCGTAAATCAAAACGTTTTGTCCCGCTTGAATGTGTCCGTGATCGCGCAAACCTTGCAGTGCGGTAACGCCAGCCATCGGTATTGCCGCTGCTTGTTCGAACGAAATGTTTTTTGGTTTCAGCGCCAACAAATTTTCGGGAACGGCAACATATTCCGCCAAGCCACCAAAGCGATGCCCCGAAATGTCGCCGAACACGGCGTCGCCTGCTTGAAACTGCTTGACGTTCGTGCCAATGGCTTGCACCCGGCCCGAAATGTCCGCGCCGAGAATATGTTGTTTGGGTTTCAAGAAGCCACCCATCAAGCGAGTGGGAAAAACATCGGCGGTCAAGAGATGCCAGTCCGCCTGATTCAGCGACGTCGCGTGGACTTGAACCAAGACCTGGGTGTCTGTGGGCGTGGGTTTTTCTATTTCTTGAAGTGAGAGTACGTTGGGGGTTCCGTATTGGGTATAGACGATGGCTTTCACAAACTCGGGTCCTTTGTTGACAGTGGTCTGCTCTTTGCTCACAACGGCTGTTTCACCAACTGCTTTCCATTTCGCGCACTTTCTTTTTCCTCAATGTGATACATGCTCGCCAGCGCACTTTCGTCATTCGTCGTTCGTCCTCCGTCCTCCGTCGCCTCTGCCCACCGCTTTAACAATTCGTCCACGTCTTCCAAATCAATTTGCTTGATGTCCGCGAGCGCTTTGACTTCGTGCGTCACGAGTTTGATTTGCGCGTCCGAGAGTTCGAGACCGAGTTGTTCGGCGCGGTCTTTGATGGCGTTCCAGCCGGTGAGTTTGTGCGCGATGGAAATGTAACGCGTGAGTCCGAAATCTTGCGGGTCAAGAATTTCGTACGTTTCGGGTTTGTTCAAAATCGCTTTCGAATGAATGCCCGCCTTGTGCGTGAACGCGGTGACACCCGTGATGTAATTGTTGAACGGAATCGCGACGCCGACAATTTCCGCGACGAGTTGGTCCACCTTGCGAAGTTTTTTTAGTTTGTATTTCTTTTTCACCGATGCTTTGTTGTGCGCGTACATTCGCGCGACGAATCCGCCGAGTGGTGTAATGCCGTTGCGTTCGCCGATGCCCAACACACTCGTATCAATGTGCGTTGCGCCCGCGTCGAGCGCGCTAAAGGAATTGGCAATCGCGCAGCCCGTGTCATTGTGTCCGTGAAATTCAATGTCCGCGTGCGTGAGACGACGCAGCGAACTAATCAATTCAAACACACGACGCGGGGTTGCCACACCAACCGTGTCGGCAATGCCCAAACGATTCACCACGCCCAATTTGTCCACCGCAAGATACACGCGCATCAAATCTTTTTCTTCACTGCGAAATGAATCTTCGGTGCTGAAACGCAGTTCGATAGTTGGCGCTTGTGAACGAATCCACGTCAACACCTCGCTCGCGAGTTCGATGATTTCGTCAATGCTTTTGCCGTGCGAAAATTCGCGCAGCATCGAAGACGTGCCAATGACGACATCGAGTCCGCCGACGCCGGTAGCGAGGGCAATCGCCGCGTCGTCTTGATGGCAGCGAATGTGCGTGAGAATTTTTGCTTTCAAGCCGCGCCGCGCAATTGCTTCACAATCAATGCGGCTCTGCGGCGACGCGAGCGGTGACGTGAGTTCCAAATACTCGACGCCAAATTCATCCAACGCCTCTGCGATTTTCAATTTTTGCGCGGGCGTAAAATTCGCGCCGACAAATTGCTCGCCTTCGCGCAAGGTGGATTCGATGATGTTGAATTTTTCGAGTGACATGCCAACTCCTAATCACTGCGTCCGCGCAGCATTTGCCGCAAAAACACCCAGACGCCGCCCAGTGCGCCAAAGGTAATGAGAACGCCGACGACAAACGCATACCCCGCGCGTGACGCTCCCAGCACTTGAAAAGCATCGCTCAATCGTCGCTCTCGATAAGCGAACCAGAGCGCCAAACCACTCGCCGCCATGAGCGCAATGCCGCTCACCAAAATGCCCAAAGCAATCGCCAAAAACCAAGGGCTTTGTCCCAAGACGATGCGGCGAAAATGTTGTTCCTGAATCGCTTTGACAAACAACTCGGCGCGGTCCCATTCCCACTCCATCACGCGACACACATCCAACACGACGTCGTCGCGCGCGACGAACGCAGACAATTTAGCGACGACATAGTGTTCGAGGTCTTGCTCAGTCGGTAGTTGGTCCTGCGTTGACATTTTCAAATTTCGCCAAAACGTGTTCGATTTCGTCAATTGCGCGGTCCAAATCATTTTTTTCAATGACGAGCGGCGGAAGCATCCGCAACACATTCGGACCGGCAGGCAATGCCAACACACCGCGTTCCATCAATGCTTGCAGCATCGGCGTCACTTTGACTTTTAATTCGACGCCGAGCATCAAGCCCAACCCGCGCGCCTCGCGTATCAACGGCGACTCGATGCGCTTTAAGCGTCCGAGCGCGTACGCGCCAAGTTCTGCTGCGCGCTGTGGCAAATTTTCTTCCAGCAGTACATCAATCGTCGCGTTTGCCGACGCGCAAATCAACGGATTCCCGCCGAACGTGTTGCCGTGAATTTGCGGTTCGAGTTTGCGAATGCGTTCGGAAATCAACACCGCGCCCATCGGCAAACCGCCCGCGATGGATTTCGCCACGCTGATGAAATCGGGTTCGATGTCGTAATGTTCTGCCGCGAACATTTTTCCCGTACGTCCAAAGCCCGTTTGAATTTCATCGAGAATCACCACCGCGCCGCGTTCGTGCGCGAGCTTGGCAATGCCTTCAACAAATTCGCGCGAGCCGGGACGCACTCCGCCTTCACCTTGCACGAGTTCCAAAATGACGGCGGCGGTATTTTCGTCAATCGTCTGCGCGGCTTTTTCCAAATTGTCGTACGGAATAAATTTGAAACCGGGAACGAGCGGCGCAAACGGTTCGCGATATTTTGGTTCCCACGTTGCAGAGAGCGAACCCATCGAGCGTCCGTGAAACCCGCGCATCGTGGAAACAATTTCCGTGCGTCCCGTGTGATAGCGCGCGAATTTCAAAGAACCTTCGTTCGCTTCTGTTCCCGAATTGGCGAGAAAGACGCGATTGATTTTTGCTTGCGGCGGCGAAATTTGCGCGAGTTTTTCTTCCAACATCGCGCGCTGGTCATTGTAAAAAACTTCGGTGGCGACGCCGAGCCGCGCGGCTTGTTCGGCAATCGCGTTCACCACTTTCGGGTGCGTGTGTCCGATATTCGCGCTGCCCTGTCCGCCGACACAATCAATGTATTCTTTGCCGTCGCTGTCCCACAAACGCGCACCGCGTCCGCGCACAATCGCCGCGGGACGTTTCGTATAAACGCCGCTCGTATATTTCGATTCGGTTTCGATAATTTGTTGTGTGTTCATGTGCTTGTCCAACAATGGTATAATGGAATCAAGACGGAAGCTCGAAAGGGCATCCGGAAATAAAACGGTCAAACCGTTTTACCCGCCCCCACCGACACGGTCGCCCTCTGCTGGCAACCTGTGGCGCGAGCTGCAGGATAACCATATTGGCGGCTTTCCTACATGCAAGAGCGTAGGATAGGTGGGGGTGTTTTATTTGAGCGGAAATTCCCACAAATCCACAAGTTTTGCATCCACATAATCATCATAGGGCGATTCACCGTGTTTGACGCGTTCCGCCAAAACCCCCGCAACCATATCCGCGAATTGCAGTCCAGCCTCATTTCTGGAATTGCGCGCAATCAATTTTCGAAACGCGCGCACTCGCTTACGTTCCTCATACAAACGGGTGAGGTGTCTGCGAATGTGGTTCAAGGTTTTTTCCGTTGTCTCGCCGCCTTCGCCATCCATCACCAAAATAGCATCTTGTAAATCGCGCGGTGATGCTCTCGCGACTAGCTCGCCCAAAGCAAACGCGTAAAGTTCTGTATCGAACGCGCCAAAGCTTTCAGGTAGTTTCGTTTTGTCAATGACTGCCGCGCGTATTTTTAAATTCAACGCGTGTAGCAACACAAAGAATGCTGCGCGACGTTCCACCGAACGTGTGTCGTGAAACCGAAATTCAAAGACGGATGAAACCTTTAGCGCGGTACGTAAGCGTTTTAGCTCTTGCTCCAGTGTCTCCGGTTCTACCGTCTCAACCAAGACAAGCACAAAATGCTGTGACGCGCTGGAACGGGAGAGACTGCCAGGGTCCCCGCTCTCATCCATAAACGCGTAAACGGTCGGCGCGCGTTTGTTCATGTGTGATACAATAGAATCAAGACGGAAGCTCGAAAGGGCATCCAGAAACGAAACGGCACTAGTCGTTTCCCCCCCTTGCTGACACTGTCGCCCTCTGCTGGTGCGGTGATTTTCACTGTCCCATATTGGCGGCTTTCCTACACATTGAGGTAGGATAGGCAAGGGGGTCCTTTTTTTATGGCAGCATTAAAAGAATCGCGAGTTTTTCGGCAATTGCTAAATCATACGGCGATTCACCCTGTTTGACACCCTCTGCAATTGCGCCCGCTATCATATCTGCGTACTGTAATCCATCTTCACGTTTTGACTCTTTCAGAATAATGGATTTGAAAATACGCCCACGATGTTGCGCTTCACCGAGCAATGACATTGCCTGACGCAAGCCGCGCAGAAATGGTTCATTGCTGCTCTGCCGTTCACCATCAATCACCAAGATTGCATCGTGCAATTCAGACGGAGTGGAACGTTTCACAAGTTCGCCCAGCACATACTCGTAGATTTGTTGTTTGCGCCAACGTTCTGCTTCCTCTGGCAATTTTGTCTTGTCCAACACTGCTGCGCGTACGCGAATATCTAACGAGCGTAACAACGCAAAAAAGCCCGCGCGCGCCCAAGGCATCTGTGTCTCATGATAATGAAATTCGAAATGTCTTGCGAGATTCAATTTTTCGCGCAAACGCTGTAATTCCTCGCGTAGAGTATCAGGTTCTGTCGTTTCAACTATAGATGTTAAGATTTGCTTTTGGAATTCTCTACTACGAAATTGCCTAAAAGCAGTATATCTTTAGCGGGGGATTCCAATTCATTATCTTAACGTCTATAGAACCAAAACAAAATGAGGAGACGCCCCGCGCCGAACGTCTCGCCCGGGGTCCCACTCTCATCCATAAACGCATAAACCGTCGACGCGCGCTTAGCCAATGACGGTACCTTTTCCCGCCAACGCGTTTTGAATCGGATGCTCTACACGTCCGTCTGCGAACACCACTTGCGCGACACCCAAGTTCAACGCTTCACTCGCGCCCAACACTTTTTTCTTCATACGTCCTTCCGCGAAATCTATGGACGCTTCCACTTTATTCTTGTCAATGTGCGTGATGAGCGATGCTTCGTCGGGAAAATTTTTCATCAAGCCGACAACGTTCGTGAGAATAATCAATTGCTCGACATTCACCGCGCCCGCAATCATCGCCGCCGCGCGGTCGCCGTCCACGTTCATCGCGTCGCCTTGATACGAAATCGCAAGCGGTGCAATGACGGGCAAATAATTCATGTCGAGCAGTGCGCGCAATAATTCCGCGTTCACTTTTTCCACGCGTCCCGTGTAATCGTCGCGCAAAATTCTTTGCTTGCCGCCTTCGATAATTCGCACCGCGTCTTTGCGCGTGCCTTCCATCACGCGTCCGCTCACCCCGCTCAAACCAAGCGCGTTCACGCCGCGTTTTTGCAATGCTTCCACGAGGAACGTGTTGATTTTTCCGACGGCAGCCATCGTATAAATTTCGAGCGTTTGGCGGTCCGTGTAACGCCATGAAAATCCTTGCGGTGATGTTACATGTTTCGCGGGATACCCAACTTTTTCGCCGAGCTCGTTCGCTTCGTTCCCCGCGCCGTGAACGAGAATGATTTTTTGTCCCGCTTTGTAGAGTTCCGCCGCGTCGTCACACACATAATCCATGTTGATGCCGCGCGAGCCGCCGATTTTGATTACTATCATTTTCGATTTTCGATTTTCGATTTTCGATTGACCCTGCTCAAATTCTGATTGGCGGTCTTGTGCGAAGCATTGAAAATCGCAGTGAGTTCGTTCGCTTCTTGCAACAGATTGGAGACGCGGGATTCTGGCATCAAGCTCGCTTCAACAATCAATTCCATCCAATATACCGATTCATCAGACTCTTCCAACGTAATTCCAATTTTGTTGACAAAATCGGGGGACGAACGCGCGCGACATGCCGCGCGATAATTTGCGCCCACTGAAGTTCCCGAACGCAAAAGTTGATTGGCAATCACGCGCCCTGTGCGCGTTTCGGGCAGTGATTCGCACAATTGGATTGTTCGCAATGCAAATTGCTTTGTGCGTTGCTTCATCGCCTCCTCGCTGATGCTCGCCATGTTTTGCCTCCTTCAATCGAAAATCGAAAATCGAAATTCGAAATTCTAAATTGGGTGTAATCCCGAAAACTCCAACGCCGTCCTCTCGTCAAATCCGCACATCACATTCATACTTTGCACTGCGCTCCCCGCCGCGCCTTTCATCAAATTATCAATCGCGCAAATTGAAACGACGCGTCCGGTTTTTTCATCGAGTTCAAAACCAACGTCCGCGTAATTCGAACCCGCGAGAATTTTTGGTTCGGGGACGCGATAGACGCCACTTTTGTCTTTGACGATGCGGATGAACGGTTCGTCGCGGAACGCGCTGCGATACGCTTTCCACAAATCTTTTTCGGTGATGGGTTTGTTGACGAAAACGTGCGCTGCCGCGAGCGCGCCGCGCACCAAGTCCACCGACGTAATCGTCATGTGAACGTTGTTCAATTTTAATTCTTGTTCCACTTCGGCAGTGTGACGGTGACGCGTGGGCGCGTAGGTGCGTATGACAGAGGAACGTTCGGGATGATGCGAACCCGCGTTCGGCGAATTGCCGCCTTCGCTCGAACCGACTTTGACATCAACGATGATGGGTTTCGATTCATCAATCAGTCCCGCTTTGACCAGCGGCAATAACGCGAGGTTGCTGCACGTCGCATTGCAGCCGACGCCGCTGATGTACGACGCCGTTTTCATTTCTTCGCGATGCAGTTCGGGCGAACCGTACACAAATTTTTCGAGCCACGCCGCGTCCGCGTGTTCGCCGTACCATTCGTTATATTTTGCCGCGTCGCGCAAACGAAAGTCCGCGCTCAAGTCAATAATTTTCGGCGCGAGCAACGCATAGTGTTTGATATTTTTTTGCGCCTCGCCGTGCGGCAGCGCGAGAAACAACACATCACACGGCTGCAATTCCGAACGCGCGGTGTATTGCAGCAACGTTTGCGCGCGCAGATTCGGATGCGTTTGATAAACGTACTCACCCACGCGCGATTCCGATGTGACCTGAAAAATTTCGACGCGCGGATGTTTAAGCAAAAGGCGCAACAGTTCGCCGCCCGTGTAGCCCGATGCGCCGACGATAGAGACTTGAATCATTGCGAGCTACCATTCTCTTGTTTTTGACGTGCGGCGTTCAAAAATTCGCGCGTTGGCGGCAAGACACCGAGCTGCTGCCACATGCCGAGACGGTCAGTTAAATCTGCGTACTCGACAATTTTTCCATCCACAACGCGATGAATGTTGACGCCCGCGTATTCGAGTTTTCTGCCTGTGGGCGCGAGCCCCGCAAATTCGCCCAAGTGTGTACCGCGAAAAGTAAAACGCATGAACACGCGGTCATCTTCGACAATCATTTCCTCAATCGTCAAATGCCCATCGGGGAATGACGCGCGCAAGCTTTTGTACGCTTCTTTGATAACGTCAGGCGATTCCTCGCCGTCGCCGCCTTGCACCGCGCCTTGAATGAGCAATTTCGCGCGATACGGATTCGCGAGAACCTCATCGGCAACGTCGAGGTTTCCGTTGTTCCAAACCTCTTCGATATAGCGGCGAACCACTGCTTTGATTTCTGCGGGCGACATGGTTTATTGCGCGAATGCCAACGCGGCTGCGTCGGGCAATGGCGCGGTTGCTAACGGATTGATTTCGCGGCGTCCCACCGCGAGAACGTAATCAATAATTTTGTTGGGAATGTCCACGCCCGTCGTCGCGATGCTGTTGCGAAATTCGATGGTGTAATTCACTTCGTTGATGAGAAAACCGCGCTCGGGGTCTTCCAACACATCCACGCCCGTAATGCCGCCGCCCACCGCGTTCGATGCCGCGACACAAATTTCATTCAGTTCGGGCGTTACGGGACAATTGGTTGCTTCGCCGCCGCGCGCCGTGTTGGTAATCCAATGTTCGGACGCGCGATAAATTGCGGCGATGGTTTCGTTGCCCACGACGAACGCGCGAATGTCGCGTTTCGGTTTGCGAATGTATTCTTGAATGTAAAAAATGGAATGATGGTACGAGCCGAGAATTTCTTTGTGTTCGAGAATGGCTTCGGCGGCATCGCGGTCATTGATTTTGGAAAGCAAGCGTCCCCACGAACCAATCGCGGGTTTGAGAATGACGGGATAACCCATCTCTTCAATCGTCTTGAGCGCGGACTCGGGCGTGAAGGCGACTTTGACGGTCGGACTCGGCACGCCCGCGCGAATCAACGCGGACGATGTGACCAATTTATTGCCGCACACATCGGCGACGTGCGCGGTGTTGACGGTGGGGATGCCCCAATCGTTCAAGATGCGTAACGCATACAACGCGCGCGAGTGATTGATGCAGCGTTCGAGGACGACATCGTATTGCCGCCACGGCGCGGGATTTTCCAAATCGAACGCAATGTCGCGGTCGTCAATGCGGTCATAATCAATGCCGCGCGCGTCGAGGGTCTCGAACAAAATTTTTTCTTCGACGCGCGCGCGGGAATAGAGAACGGCAATTTTCATCTGTTAGACCACAGAGCACAGATAACAGAACACAGCATGTAAAAGGTCTGCAATCTGTGTTCTGTCATCTGCTATCTGTTTTACTCTCCCCAATCTTCTTCTTCTTGCGGCGCGAGGGCGAGTTCCAATGGACTCTCTTTCACGACTTCGAGTTCGGCGCCGCAGTCGGGGCAAGTGACAATTTCCCCGCGCAGCGGTTTTTGTAATGTGATAGTGGCTTCACATTCGGGACAAGTGGCGGACATTGGTAGAACTCCTCAACCTCTCCCTCGCTCCTCTCTCCCATGTGGAGAGGGGAAAGGGGTGAGGCACAACAAAAAAATCAGCCCCCGCCAAACCGTCATTGGTGAGGGCTGATAGAAATGTAGACGTTGACTTGGTCTGTGTTCGAATCAGGTAAATCGGATTGCATCGCGGCATTTACGCGCGGTCAAAAAATTTGTGACGAATTTATGTCACGAATGCGCGCGTAAAAAATTTTTCGTACTATAGCACACTAATTGCGCGTGTCAATTGTTTTGAATCTTAAATTTTTGCGCGCGCGCGTTTGTCATTGCGAACGTTGGAGTCTAGTTCACTCCATGCCAAGCCATCGCATACGCGCAGGGTACGCACAACGCGTTGTATTGACGATTCGCGCGTGAGATTGCTGGGTTGCGACAAAAATCGTCGAACTCGCAATGCCAAACGCGTGTTCATGTTTCAATCAGCTTGCCCAGTTTTCCCAACGCGCCTTTCCAATACGTTTTCATCTGTTCAACCTCCGCTGCCGATTCCAATTTTTCGTGCTGGACTTGAATCATGCTTTTGGTCTCGCCTTTGGCGTACAAATTGAAATCTACGCGCGTGGCATTGTCTTTGCCCCAGCCGATACGAAGCGATTTGTTGGGCGTGGCTTTGCTCAAAGAATGTTTTTTATTGCCGAGCCATTTCGCGCGCGTCGCTTCATCCGCGCACGCGGCGTACAAATCGCGCAAGGGCGCGTTGAATGTTTTGCTGGCGTTCGCGCTGTACCCGTTCGCTTTTTGATGCACGGCGCGCAAGCCGCGCGCTTGTTCGTAACCGACAGTCACCATCTGACTCCACCAGTCGGTAACGTTGTACTCGTCGGATAACAGTTGGGCGATTTGTTTGTGCGGCATTTTTTGCGCGTGTTCGCCGTCGAGGACTTGAAGCCATTCCTCCCAACCTTTGCCGGTCTTGGCGCGCACGGCATCGCTGCTGATGCCGCCGTATTTTTCTTTGGTTTTGGGCATAACATCCTCCCGAAAATTATTCGCTGGAGAGCGCGGTGGTTAATTGAAAGATGAGATGGTTGAGCCGGCGGAGTTCGTGATTTTGCATGACGCTGGCGTGCGTATAGAGGGCGTGCAAATTGTCGAGGGTGAGTTGCGCGGCGTGTTTGTCTAAATCGGGTGACGCGAGAATTTGTGCGGTGAGTTGGTCGAGTTGTTCGAGCGCGACGCGCCAGCGTCCGGGTTTGTGCATTTCCGCGCCTGCCGCGCGAATCCGGGTTTCCAACACGGTGTTCATTGCGCGGAATTATATGCGCGCGGCAACAGGTTGACAAGCAGAAATAAAAAACGCGCGCGACCAGTTCGCGCGCGCGTTACGAGGGACGGACATTCGATTACGTTTGTAATCTTGCTTATAGTCAACTCGAATAAAGTTCGTAGCATCGGACTCGAGCATTGATGCGGTTACTGCCCATCAACCCGCTGAAGCGTAGAATTCATCATGCGACTTCTATTTGAGAGCTCTATTACGTTGTAAGCAGCGAGTCTTGTGTTCCGAAAATGTTTGGCACGAGGCGGTCGGGGTTGGGGTCGTTTTCCCAACGCCCGCCGTCAAGATAAAATTTGTAGCGATATTCTTTGCCGCTTTCCAAATTCAATGCCGCGCTGAAACTGCCATCTTTTTTCCGCTTGAGAGGGGTTGCGGCGGGGTCCCAGTTGTTGAATTCGCCGACGACGACTGCCTCGTGCGCTTGCACATCGGACGGCAATTCAAAAGTGACTTTGACGACACCTTTTTTTGTTTTGAGATAGGACTTGGTCATGTTGTTCTGCTCCTTGTATGAGAATTGATTCGGTCAGGGAATTATCATTTTGGTACTTACTTCATCGTAAGCAGAACTGGCGGGGCGGATTATAGAACAAGTACGCGCGCGCGCAAAATTTTTTTTGGCGCGCGATTTTGGTGAACATTAAAATTTTCTTTGACAACCCCTAGTGGATATGTTAAGATGCCCGCGATGTTTTGGATGCTATTTATTCATTCGCGAAACATCACGGATTTATTCTGCAGGGTCATCCTGCAATATTGTCCCGGGTTTGTTCGGTTCGTGATTCATTTTGGAGTTGCACACCTTACTGCCGGTTCCTTTTTTCATCCGCTTTATGAGGGACCGCAAACCCTCTGATTCGTCAGTGGTAAGCAAAGCCGCTAACCTCTAGCGAAGAAAAGGTTGTTCCATCATCGGTGGAACGCAAGTGTGCCGTCGGGGTACACTTTTTTTTTCTCGCGAAACGATTTTTGTTTCGATGTTGCTCCGCTCGTCCTGCGTGTGATGAGATTATGCCTTTGCGGGGGGCACCATTTATTCATGCATTGCGTATTTCGCAATGCCACTCGCCGACGCATCACGCGACTTGGATTGCAGGAGGTCGTATGTCAATCGAATTTATTTTTCGTCTGATTGGCATGGTCGTGTTTGCAATTATCGGTTGGCGCATCGGCGAAGCGCTCTCGGCGCAGCCCGACCATGACATTCGCTTTATCCTCGTTTTGCTTCTCGCCGGCGCCGCGCTTGGCTTGCTCATTACGCCGTGGATTACGCTCCGTCCGTACCGCTGGTTTCGACGGCAGATGCGCCGCGTTCCCGCGCAGCAGCTTCTCGCCGCGACGATTGGTCTCATTATCGGACTCATCATCGCCGCGCTGACCGCGTTCCCTCTGTCCTTTCTCCCCGAACCCCTCAAAAATATCCTGCCCTTTGTTTCTCTCCTTCTGTTTGGTTACACCGGCGCGTGGGTGATGGTCATGCGCGAACGCGATATTTTTTCGCTGTTCGGCGGACGCTTATCGCGTGAAGGTGGTCGCAACAAAGCCGCGGCGGCAGAAGGATTGTCCGAGCGCACCATTTTGCTGGACACGAGCGTTATCATTGACGGACGCATTGCCGATATTTCGCGCACGGGCTTTCTCGACGGCATTCTCACTATTCCGCGTTTTGTGTTGAATGAATTGCAGCACATTGCCGATTCGTCCGATACGCTGCGGCGCAATCGCGGGCGGCGCGGGCTGGACATGCTCAACAAATTGCAAAAAGAATCCGTCGTGCCAATCAAAATTACCGATATGGACGTGGAAGAAGTGCGCGAGGTGGACGACAAACTCGTGCGTCTCGCCAAGCAACTGCGCGCGCCCGTCCTCACCAACGATTTCAATTTGAACAAAGTTGCGGAAATTCAAGGCGTGCGCGTGTTGAACGTAAACGAATTGGCGAACGCGCTGCGCGCCATCGTGCTGCCCGGCGAAAACATGCACGTCAAACTGGTGCAAGAAGGCAAAGAGTTGGGACAGGGGGTGGCGTACCTGGATGACGGCACGATGGTTGTCGTCGAGAACGGCAAAAAATATATGGGCAACAGCATTGACGTGACCGTAACGCGCATGTTGCAAACGAATCAAGGACGAATGATTTTCGCGACGCCGGCGAATGGAAAATAAAGAGTAACGAGCATCGCGCATTGAGTTTCGGCTATCCGTACTCAATGCGCGATGCTCAATGCTTTTATGGCTCTCTCTCTCTACAACACTCTCGCTCGACAAAAACAAGAATTCAAACCGCGTGACCCAACGCACGTGGCGATGTACGTCTGCGGACCGAATTTGTACGGACCCGCGCACATTGGACATGCGTTGTCGTACATTACCTTTGACACGCTGAAACGGTACTTGAAATTTCGCGGCTATCACGTCAAGCACGTTCAAAATTTTACCGATATTGAAGACCGCATCATCGAAACGGCAAAAAAAGAAAATACGACGATTGAAGCGTTGGCGGAAAAATACATCGCGCGTTTTTTGAATGAAATGGATGCGCTCAACATTCAACGCGCCGACGCCTACCCGCGCGCCACCGAAGCAATTCCGACGATTGTCAAGATGACACAGGGCTTGATTGAAAAAGGGATGGCGTATGAATTGGACGGCGACGTGTATTTTCGCGTGCGCGCGGATAAAGATTACGGAAAATTGTCGCATCGTTCGCTCGACGAAATGGAAGCGGGCGCGCGTGTCACCGTTGATGAACGCAAGTACGACCCCATGGATTTCGCATTGTGGAAATCGTCCAAACCCGACGAACCCGCGTGGGATTCGCCGTGGGGACCCGGACGACCCGGCTGGCATATCGAATGCTCGGCGATGAATTTGAACGAACACGGCGAACAGATTGACCTGCACGGCGGCGGACAGGATGTGATGTTTCCGCATCACGAAAACGAAATCGCGCAATCGGAATCGTACACGGGCAAAGAATTTGCGCGCTATTGGGTTCACAACGCGCTGCTGCATTTGCCGGGTCAAGAAAAAATGACGCGGCATCTCGGCGGACTGGTCCTCATTCCCGACGCGCTCGCACGTCACAGCAGCGACGCGATTCGCGCATTCATTTTGGGAACGCATTATCGTTCCCCGCTCGCGTGGACGGAAGAAGGCATTGACGCGGCAGAACGCGGCTTGGAACGTTTGCGCGCAGCGGTGCGCCTCACCCCCAGCCCCTCTCCTCAAATTCAAGAGCAGAATTTGCGGAGAGGTGAGTCGAGTTCTTTGGATGCAATTTCGAGAGAGGCGCGCGAAAAATTTATCGCAATGATGGACGACGATTTGAATACGGCGGGCGCGCTCGGCGTATTGTACGATTTGGCGCGCGAGATTAATCGCGCGCGCGGGGAAGGGGCGAACGCGGAAACACTCGCGCCGGCACAAGCGACGTTACAAGAACTCGCGGGCGTTTTGGGCTTGACCTTGCAAGAACCGAAACGCGCGGTGACAGATGACGAAGCCGCGAAAATTGATGCGCTCATCGCCGAACGCAACGCGCTGCGTGCCGCGAAAAAATACGCGGAAGCCGACAAGGTGCGCGCGCAGTTGACGGAGATGGGAATTGAAATTGCCGACAGCGCGCAAGGAACGACGTGGAAAAAAGTGCGATAGTGCAATTGGTGCGACAGTGCGGTAGGAATCAGTTATCCGTGTTCTGTATTCCGTTTTGACGATACGCGATTTGCCATTCGCTATCCGCTATCAGCCATGCGCGATTTTATTTTTGGACGGAATGCCGTGTTGCAAGCCCTCCGCGCGGGAACGGATATTTCGCGTGTGCTGCTCGCGCGCGGAACGAAACGCGATGGGATGTTGGGCGAAGCGTTGGAAATCGCGCGCCGCGAACAGATTCCGATTCAAGAAGTGGAACGCGACGCGCTTGACAAATTGTTGAAACGCGGGTCACTGCATCAAGGCATCGTCGCCGAAGCGGGAGAGTTCGAGTACGTGGATGTGCGTGATATTTTGACGGCGGCGCGAGTAAAAAACGAGCCGCCGTTTTTGTTGCTGCTCGATAACGTGCAGTACGTGACAAATTTCGGCGCGCTGCTGCGAACGGCAGAAATTATCGGCGTGCATGGCGTCATCATTCCCGAACATCGGCAGGCGGGCGTGACTGCCCAAGTGCGTAAAGCATCGGCGGGCGCGGTGGATTTCTTGAACATCGCGCAGGTGACGAATCTCGCGCAGACAATTGATGAATTGAAAAAACAAAACATTTGGGTTGTCGGCATCGAAGAAGCGCCAAAAGCGATTCCCTACAACAAGGGCGATTACACGATTCCCATCGCGTTCGTCGTCGGCAGTGAAGTGGATGGCTTGCGAAGATTGACGCGCGACAAATGTGATTACATGGTGCAACTGCCGATGTGGGGCAAAACGCCGTCGTTGAATGTGAGCGTCGCGGGTTCGATTGTGTTGTATGAAGCGCGGATGCAACGTGTGGCGAAGGGGATTGGCTTGCAAGTGAGTAATCAGTAAGCAGTATTCAGTATTCAGTGACAATTATGATTGAGAATTTTGAATCTCGCATCAATGCGCTCCACTCCATCGGCATCGTGGACATGCACTTTGATTTGCTGATGGACTTGTACGAAAAGCGCAAACGCTCGAACGTGCTGCGCGATGATTTTGAGGCGCAGTTGAAGGAGGGCGGCATCGGCGTCATTGGCGCGGCGATTTATATTGACGAACCGTACTTGCCCGAACAAGCATTGCGCGTGGCATTGGACCAAATCGCGCGCTTGTACATTGAAGTCGAATCGAATTCGCGTTTTGCGATTTGCAAAACCTATGCTGACATTTTGAACGCGCGCCGCGAAAACAAAATCGCGTTTTTGATTACGATGGAGGGTGTCGAACCGCTTGGCACGGACATCAATCTCTTGCGCGTGTTTTATGAGTTGGGCTTGCGTTCTGTTGGGTTGACGCACGCGCGGCGAAACATGGCGGCGGACGGCGGACTGTTTTCCGCGAACACTTCGTCGCGGCACGGACTCGCGCCGTTTGGAAAATTGCTGGTGCAAGAGATGGAAAAATTGAACATTCTGATTGACCTCGCGCATCTCAATCCGGCGGGCGTGGACGATGTATTGCAATTGACGAACAAGCCGCTGATTTTTTCGCATACGAACCCGCGCAAATTTTTTGACATTGACCGCAACGCGAGCGATGACCACATTCGCGCGGTTGGGAGGCGCGGCGGCGTGATTGGCGTGAACGGCGCGTTGGTCGGCGCGCAGCCGGGACAGGTGACGATTGACATGTTCATTGACAATGTGGAATACATGGTGGAATTGACCAACATGGATTCCGTCGCCATCGGTTTCGATTTTTTCAAATTCATTTGGGAGCAGTGGTCGCCCGCGCAGCAAGCCGCTCTGATTGCGTATCTCCACGAACCGCAATTCGTCCCTGATATGCACAATCACGCACACGCGCGCAATTTGACGCGGCGGCTCATGGAACGCGGTTGGAAAGACGAGGATATTGCAAAATTGTATTCCGGAAATTGGATGCGTGTGTTCGCGCAAGTGTTATAGCGCGAAAAAAGCGCAAAAATTTGACGCTAACCTTCAACGCGCATATAATTGCCGCTTGCTTAAGGCGGGCAAGTATTGCATATCATTACTTGACCAATACGCCGACGTAGCTCAGTCGGTAGAGCAGCTGTTTTGTAAACAGCTGGTCGTCAGTTCAAGTCTGACCGTCGGCTCTGAAAATCAGATAGTATTTTTGGGGAGACCGCGGAGATGGCGAGCCGCGCGTGACTGTAAATCACGTTCCGTACGGATTAGGGGGTTCGAATCCCTCTCTCCCCACTATCAATTTATGATTTTTGATCTCAGATTTGAAAATCATAATTCCAAAGTCTAAAATTGATTCACGCCCTTTTAGCTCAGTCGGTAGAGCGCATTCTTGGTAAGAATGAGGTCTCGGGTCCAAGTCCCGAAAAGGGCTCCACAACTATCTTAAGGAGTTCTCTCGAATGGCAAAAGGCAAATTTGAACGCAACAAACCACATGTCAACGTTGGGACGATTGGACATGTCGACCACGGCAAGA
>CALMZO010000119.1 GCA_937870825.1 uncultured Chloroflexota bacterium
ACCAACGGCAACGCCGCGTGCGCTCGAAATACCCGAACGCAAAATCCTAAATGCACGAACGCTTGCTCGAACTCCTCGTGCAGCATCCGTTATTGTCGCCCGAACAACTCGGCGTGCTGCTCGCTTCACATCCCAACGTCGTTCGCAAAGAATTGAAAATCTTGCAAGAAAAAAATCTCGTCGCGCGCATCAACCCGCGCAGTCCCGACATTTCGCCGCGCGCACTGTTCTATGCCATCTACAATGGACCAGCACAAAAATACAATTCGCGTCTCGCGCATCTCTGGTTTGTCATCGAACGCGCGTACGTGGTGAGAAATTTTTTGCTGCGAATGCGGCATCCGTTTTGTGTCGAGCATTGGAACGTGGAAGGCATCACGCGATTCACATACCGCAACCAAAAACGCGCGCTCTCAATTCACGCTTGGGGAATTGCGCGCGTGAAGGACAACTCCATTCCGTTTGTCGTGGAATGGGATACAGGAATCTTGGAATACGAACGAAACAGAATCGCGCGCTTGGTGGAATGGCATCAAACACTACGCGCACAAGGCAACTCATTTCCTTTTGCGCTGTTGATTGTGGCAAGGGATTCAGACTCGCTTCAATCGTATTACGCCCAACTCCGCGCGGCGTCCTTGTCGCGCAATCTCGCGATGCCGCCAACCTATTTTTCAACTGCGCGCGAATTGGCAAATCATCCCATCACCGCGCCGATTTGGTATTCGACTGAAAACAAAAACAAACTCCCCTTGTTCGCAAATCTCCGCATCTCAACAAATTCAACGCGCTTTTTCCTGAACGTGCAGCCGCGAACCATTTCCGCCAAAACCAAAACGAATCTCACAGATACGGCATTTGACGCAGCAAACCCAACCGCGCTCACTTCGCTCTTCGCGCTGAAACGTGACTTGTCCCCACAAACCAAACGCGTCTTGCATGAGGTTGCCGCGCATCCGTTACTCAACGCGCGCGAAATCTCCACACTTCTCGATGATGTTTCAGGGCAAACGCATCGCGCATTGAAACAACTCAAGCTTTTACATTTGCTTCAAGCGCACCAGTTGGGCAATGAAACGCGCTATGTCTTGAGTCATGTCGGAATCCATTATTTCGCCGCAACCAACGGCTTTGGACGCGCGGTGAATGCTTACGCTCAAGCGCGCGGCTGGAAGCGCAGTTTGTCCCAACTCGTTCGACATTGGCAGCACACCCAAATCGAGAACAAATTCTTTCTCGAATTGGCGCGCGTAGCGCGTGAACGACGCGCACGTATTGAATGGCGTTCCGAAACCGAAAGCCGTTTGTACTACACTGCACAGGGCAGACGTTGGAGTTTTCAACCCGATGGCATGTGCGTGTACAGCAACGAGCAAAAACGAATTCGTTTTGCCGTCGAAATCGAACGCCACCGCAATTCCAAAAAACGCTTACACGACAAATTCAAGTGGTACGCAATGTATGTGGATTCTTTGCTTTATCGCACCGCGCGCGAAGAAGAATTTCGGTTGCTCGTTGTGACGACAAGTTGGGAACGCGCGCAAGTGATTCGCCGCGTCGTGCATGAACTGGCGCGCCAGCGCGCCGCGCGTCTCTTGCCAATGTGGATTACCACATTCGACCTGCTTGATACACAAGGCATCGCAAAACCCATTTGGCGTAAGGTGGATACATGGGAACGCGCAATGTGTATCTGATGCACAGCAAACGACAATGACTTTATTTCTCTACGGCGTCGCGTTCACTCTCTTGCTCTATGCAGCACTCAAAGTCGCCGTCTCCTTTTTACGCCGCGCGTTTCCCGAAGGACGCGTGTTGTTTGAGTCGGTGGAAACGTACTTGTGGATTCCTGCCGCGTTATTGGCGTTAATTTTGACAACCGTGATTACGCGAATGGCGAGTTAAAAATGGAACGATTACCTGTCGGTGTGAGTTTTCCCAAGACTGCGTTCGAAGTGAGCATTGAGTTCGATGAGCATCTCAAGAACGCGAGTACCAAGAATCTGTTGCCGATTCCAACGGGTTTTGCCGAACTCGATGAAATTCTTGGCGAGGGATTGCATCCCGAATCGCTGATGCTTGTGGGCGGACTGCCGGGCGTCGGCAAAACCATTTTCGTCATGCAAGCCGCGCGCAACATCGCGGCATCGGGCAAAGCGATTGCGTGCCTGGTTTGTTTTGAACACAGCGAAGTGTATTTGTATCAACGCTTGTTGTGCATGGAGAGTGCGCTCGGTGGAAAAATCGAAGACGCGATTACATTGAATGAAATTCGCGCGGTGATGGAAGACGAAGTAGCGAGTTTGGAAACACTACTCGCGCGTTATGCACCCGCGCACAAGGCGTGGTCTCGTTTCGTCGCGTATTGGGAGCGACTTTATCTCATCAAAGGGCATCCGAGCAAAACCACACTCAATGTGCTGGACACATATCTGTCGCATTTGAAAACGCGCAGTGAACGCGTCGTGTTGTTTGTGGACTATTTACAAAAAGTGCCCGTGCCATTCACTGGCGTCGAACTCACGCCCGAAAGACAGATTCGCATCGTAACCGAAGGTTTGAAAAATCTCGCGCTGTCGCATCACGTTCCCATTGTCGCAGTTGCCGCGTCGGATGCGGAAGGATTGAAAAACGAACGCGTGAGATTTCAAGATTTGTTGGGCGGTTCGAGTGTCCAGTACGAACCCGATGTGGCTGTGATGTTGAATCGAGGAGCGGAGAATGAGGTTGCGTTTTCTGTGGAAAAAAATCGGCTCGGTCCTGCCGACGTGGATTTACAATTCCAATTTCGTGGACCGCATTTTGCATTTCAAGCAAGAAGGGAACCCTTTACAAATGTCGAGTAACAATAAGAATGAACGCAAGCGGGAACCATCTGAATTGTCCAAGTTATCTGCAAAACTCGCAGAACTGGGCGCTCAACAACATGGCGATGACGTACTTGCACTGTTCACATCGAGCGCTGATATGGCGAAGGCAATGCGGCGCAATGATGTGCGGGGCGAGACGGAAGCGGTGGTGTGCATGAGCGAGCTCGCGCTGCGCTTTGGCATTGTCCCTCTCGCACACGCCTACGCGCTCGACGCACTCGGAATGTGTCGGCACTACCAAATGTTTGGCTTGGAATGTCACATCCTCTGCGTGCTGACCCGCATCGCGCTTGCAAGTAATCGCGTAAAAGAAGCCCTCGCGTACTTGCAAGAAGCGCGCGATTTTCTTTCGGTGACAGACGACGCGCGCGATGCGTTCGAATTCCACAAAACCTCCGGCGAAGTATGGATGCTGCTCGGCGATCATATCTCCGCGCAAAGCCATTTCGAAAAAGCGTGGCATCTGCTATCCAATGAAGATTGGGCGGAACGGGTTTCGCTTCTGGGGCTTTTGGTTCTAGTTTATGCGTTGACTGGCGACATGTCGAGCGCGGTGAACTATGGCGTACAGGCGCTCGAGTGCGCATCAACGCCGGGTGAACGCACGCCTATCTTGGTGGCGTTGGCTTCGGCGCGTTCCCGCCGTGGTGATTATGAACGCGCGGCAGAGTATTATCAGCGCGCCTTTGATTCCTGGTCGGAATGTGAATCGCGCGAAAAATATCGTGACGCCATTGCGCTTGCGGTTCAACACATTCGCCAAACGTCTGAGCTGGCGCGGCGAATCAGAATCCCCGCGTGGGTCCCTGCACTGCTCGCCGAACGTCCAAAACTAAATCAACTGCCGACGATCCAAGAAATCGCGGACAGACTGGCGGATACGAATGCGCTGCATGAATTGTTCGGCGCGCTCCTTGATAAAGAGTCCGTTGCCTATCTGAATTTGCTGGCAAGCGATATGCGACTGCCTGACGGCAGTGCGGATGAAACGCTTGTCATCCAACTGTTGAGCGAGGCAATTGAAATGGTCGGCAGCGCCTTGGTTGACCTGGATGACAAGGACGACGCGAACAGTGAATACCAATCTCCATTGCGCGCGTCAATATGAAGCCATGATCATTTCTCGCGTTCTTGGAGTTTACGTATCCTGTCCAAGTCTTGAGAGGGGACTGGTCAATTGATTTTCTAAATTCAGCGCGCAATTCGCAGAAACAATGATAGAATAAGCCAAACCAATTGATTCTCAACTCTATTTTGGTACAATCCTATGGAGCCCTGCAAAAGCTGGAGTTGCTTGTCTTGGATTTGGCTTGTTCGCTGTCCCTCTCTGGGTGCGGATCGTCCACACGCGCAACTCTACCAAGTAGACCCTAAATTTCTCGCATCCACTCAAGCCCAAAACACAGAGCGATTCCTCACAGTCGCTCCAAGCATTCCTTCTTCAGTAGTTTCAGCAAACATACAAACCAACCCCATTTTTTACAGAAAATTGAAAAACCAGGAACGCCGTACAAAAAGTTGCGGCGGCTTGGTTACCCTGCCGCCGCAAAAGGGTTGTGTGGTACTCCGCAAGTCCACACGGACAGAAGCTCCTCCGGCGTGTGACGCCAAAGACTGCCTACTGGCAGAATCAGCTTCGATCAAAGTCTAGTACAGTATAAGCATAAGGAGTTCCAAGTCAATGGCTCTGCGCGTACAAGAACTTCGCCTCTCCTTCCTCTGGTTCGAAACTCTGCCCAAGCCCGCGCCCGAAGCTGCGCCCAATCCCCTTTTCGGCTTTATCGGCAATCGCGCCGCCTTTGAAACGGAATTTGAAAAAATAAAATCCGCGACGCTCGATTTTCAAAAGACGTGGTGGGCGCAAAATGTTCCTCCGCCATACAACCCCGCGAAATTTCCAACGTATCAAAAACAATTCGACGCCGCGTTGGAAGAAACTCTTTCCAATCCGACTCAACTCACTCTGCCGTGGCCCTGGCGCAGTCCGCGTTACAAACACAACTTTTGGGAAAACTATAACGAAAACAAATCGCTCGATAGTATGCGCGGCGCGGACGCGTGGCGGCTGCGCGTGCCGCTGCGCGTGACAATTCCCGCAACAATTCGCGCGGTGTTCGCACAAAGCGCTATCTTCGTGGACGCGTTCTTGTATCCGCATGGGATCGGCATCGCGCTGCACTGCCGACTGCGCCCCAAACAAAAAATGGGCGACGAAGCCGCGCCGAATCAAGCCATGAGTTTTTCACTCCAGCAATTGATGGCGCGCGCGTTCGAAGCGCGCGCGAACGACGCGTACACGCTGGAATGGAAGAATGGCGCAACCGAAACGCTCAAGCTCAATCCACTCAGCACGCAATTATTTCAATACGTCCGCAAATTGACGCTCGGCGCAAACGCGATTCCCGGCGGGCGCGAGTTCAAGCCATGCACGATTGCGACGGTAATTCGCGCCAGCGGTGGGGATGAAGCAAGCGCGCTCGAACCCGAAGGTGAAATTCATCGCGCGCTGTATGGCTTGGCGACTTGGCGCGAAACCTGGGAGAGCGACGCGGGTTTGGAGAATCCCGAAGAAGCGAATCTTTTGCAAAAACCTCATCCCGAAGGGAATTATTTGTATCGCGCACCGCGCGGACGCGTCGTTTGGTTCCCCACACACTTTAGCGTTAAGAACAAACGCAATCACAAACTGGGCTGCTATCATCGCAATCTCACACTGCTCACGATGCAAACCGAAGCATTGCTGCAAGCGGTGAAACTCGTCGGCGACACATTGGACGCGGGACAAACGCCATCCGCAGCATTAAACGATTTGGCATATCCTGCGGCGACGTTATTGGGACGATTGTACGGCGGTAAGGGGACTTACAAATCCATCAGCGCCAAAGCCCACATCGAGACCGACGACATGCGCGCGATGGTGGAACGCGTACGCGGGCATTTGAACATCAAACCTGCGGAGCTGTTTGCATGAATCCCAGTGACGTAAAAATTCAGAATGAGGACAAACTGCGCCCGCGGGCGGACGAACTCGCGAACAAAAAGCGCGAGGAGCCAGAGAGCGCGTGGCAGTATTATTTGGGGGCAAACAGCAGCGAGGCGCAAAATTGGCAAAAGGCAGACGAACCGCCACTGCTTGCGTTTGAAATGCGGGAGGCGGAAAAAGATGGGCGCGTTCCACCGTGCATGAACCCAAATCAAATCACTCTCGTTATTTTGCTCGGTGAAAGTTTTGAACCGCTTTTGCAAACGATCTGGGCATACAAGCCCAAGCGGCTCGTTCCGATTGTCAATACCTACTATATCCGACCAACCCAACATAGATCGGAAATCATTTGCGGCGAGGAGCGATGGTCAAATTTTGAAATTCGGCTGGAACGCTTGTGCGACATGTTGGGCTACACAATTGTCGCACCCAAAGCGCAACCCAATGACCCATCGGACGAAAAAATTTCTCCTGTCGAAGAAAAACCCACCAAGGTCTTTGAACACTTGCGCGGCACACTAAAAGAGGAACTAAAGAATGGCACACCAATCGTAGTGGATATTACAGGCGCGAAAAAGACGATGGTGACAGGCGCGTTTCTCTTTGCCGCGTACGCGAACCTCCCGATTTCGTACATCGACTATGCGCGCGTGGACGATGAAGGCAAACCGTACAGCTACAGCTGCCACATGGATTGCGCTGTCGAAAATCCGCTCAAAGAGTTTGGCATTTTGGAATGGGAACATGCCGCCGCCGCGTACGGCAACGAAGATTTTCACGGTGTCCAAATGAGATTGCAAGAGATTCTCGAAAAATTACAGGCGACGGAGTTGAAAAACTTTTTAGAGATGTTGAAATTGTGGCGTGACCGCGATTTCGCAGAAGCGTCAAAGATGGCATTGCAATTGAGCGACGCGACGCGCGACCATGTTCCGCGCGCGGTGACTGATTTGCGCGGGCGCTGGAATCTCGACGAAAAGAATCCCCTCAACTTTTTCCTACTCGACCCGCGTTTGGTATTAGTGTATGCGAATGACGAATTGATGCGCGTGAAACGTTTGCGCGAGGCAACAGGCGAGAAAACACAGTACGATTATCGCGCCGCGTTCACTCGCGCATACGCGCTGCACGAAACATTGCTCAAGGCGCGCGTTTTTCTTTTGCTCAAACACAATCTCATCAAACTCAGAATTCCGAATCGGGACCCTGCACAGCCCAATTCGCTGGAAGAGTTCGACCCGAACACACAACTCGCCGTGTTACAGTGGTTCATTGAAGAACTAACGGCGAAGCAAGTCGAGCATTGGCTTTTAGAACGCTCCATTGAAAGAAATATCGAACTGTCACTTCCGGTACCAGCACGAAATTCACGCCTCTCTGGCAATCGCCGCGACGCACCCTCTATTCCCTCCGCTGTCGTGAGCGAAGGAGAAAACGAGGACGCGTCGCACAAACAAGTCCGTGACAAACGCAATGCCATCACGCATGGTTTTATTCAAGTCACCGATTCGGATGTTGGAAATGCCATTGCGCTCGTCGAAAAAAATATCAATAACTATCGCAACAAATGGGCGCGCTGGCAAAATGAATCACTCGACGTTACGGAATTTCAACCTGCGTCATTGGAAATGCCAGAGAAGGCAAAATGTTACGCCGCGCCTGATTGGAAAATTCTCTTGACAGCGTGCGGGCTGGAAGCTGTTCTACGACCCAAAGTACGATAAACGAGTAAATTCGTGAATGTGAAATATTGAAGGAGTTGAAGATGTATCCCGATACACCCCTGTCGAATGAAAATGTGGGTGCGGTAGGGCAAATTTGAAATTTGCCGTACATTTTCAAGAGAGTTCGCCATTCGCCTTGCATCGCACCCGCAGATGAATGAAAATGGGATGGCACGCATCCATCGGCGTCAG
>CALMZO010000120.1 GCA_937870825.1 uncultured Chloroflexota bacterium
TTACGCCAGAGGATGCCCGCGCTTGGTTTGCTCATTGTGGCTATCTCATCCCTTGAATCATTTAGGAATCCGTTCTAGTTATCTCTATACTGATAACCAACTTACGCGCGTACAGGATGCAACGGGACTGCGCTATTTGGATTTTCGCTACAATCCACAAGGACGACTCGAAAGCGTCACCGATCCCATCGGGCGCAGCATCCAGTATGGCTATGATGCCAACGGAGACCTGGCAACGGTGGTGGACCTGCGTGGCAAGACTTGGACGTATCGTTACGACGGTACAACCCATCGGATGACCCGACTGGAAAATCCGCTTGGACGCAATATGATGCGAATTGAATATGACGCACAAGGGCGTGCGGTGCGAGAGTTTGATGCCTTGGAGAAAAAGACGAGCGAGATTGAATATGCCACGACGACGGGTTTGGATGGCATGCGTGTAATCACGGATGCGGTAGGCACAGTCATTACCGCGACCTATGATGTCCGCGGGACATTGGTGAACTTGGAAGATGCGCGGGGCGCGACAGGAAAACAATTTGATGGGAATTTCCGCTCGAAAAAAATCACAGACCCCAACAATCACGCGACCCAAATGACGTGGAGCGCGGACGGGGCGAATCTTTCCCAGATTGTGGATGCGCGCGGCTTTACCACCACGCTGTCGTATGATTCATTCAACAACCTCACCCGCACGGTGGATGCGCTCGGGCGCGCCAGCACATTTGAGTACGATGACACGCTTTTGCGACGCAGCACGGACGCTATCGGCAATACCACGATTTACACATATACGACCGAAGGATTTTTGCAAGATGTAACCGATGCGCGCGGTAACACAACCCACTACACCTACAACGATTTCGGGCAGCGCGCAACAATGACCAATGCGCTGGGGCAACTAACACAATACCTTTATGACGGGGTTGGGCGCTTGGAACGCCAAATTGATCCGTTGGGACGCGTCACAAAATATGAATATGACCAAGCCGACCACTTGCAAAAAGTGATCCAGAATTATCTGGAGGGACAGCCGCAAAACTATCAGAACAAATACAATTTGGTAACCGAATACGGTTACGACGATGTTGGCAATCGCACGGCCGTCACCAATACTCTCGGCATTGTCACCCGCAATGAATACGATGAAAACAATCGCTTGAAAAAGGTTACTCAGAATTATCGTTTGGACAAGAACCACAACGAGGACAACACGTACAATATAACCACCGATTATCAATACGACGACCAAGGGCGTCAAACGCGTGTGATTGACACGTACGGGCGCGTGACAAAGAATGAATATGATGAGGCAAACCGTCTCAAAAAGGTGATTCAGAACTATCGCGCGGACAAGGCACAAAATGAGAATGACCAATACAACATCGTCACGGAATATAGGTATGATGCCGTAGGAAACATGACGGAACGTACCGATACCCTCGGGCGTAAAACCGTTACGCAGTATGATGAACTGAATCGTCCGGTAAAGGTCATTGTCAACTACGGTGACGGAATTTACACCTCTTTGGAACCCGACCGGGATTTGATAACACAGACGAAATATGATGATGTCGGCAATGTAGATAAAACTATCGACCCCTTGGAGCGCGTCACGAAAAATTATTACGATGCGCTTAACCGTTTGGAACAAGTCACGGTCAATTATGTTGCAGGTCTCGAGCAAAACGATTCAAACGAATACAACATCGTTACCTTGTATCGGTACGATGCAGTGGGAAACCGCACGCATGTCACCGATACATTGGGCAGTGTGACTTTGAGCAAATACGATGCCCTGAATCGCGTTGAGCGTGTGACGTGGAACTATTTGCCCGAGCAATCCCAAAACTATCTCGACGAATTTAATCTCGTCACAAAATACGGTTATAACGCCATCGGCAGCCGCGAAATCATGACCGATACGCTCGGGCGCGTCACGCGAACCGAGTACGATGCCGCCAACCGTGTACATTTTCAATATTCCGCAGACCCGACAGTCCCGCCAGCGGAATATCTATATGATGCCTTGGGAAATCGGACCGATGTCATTGATGCTTTGGGCAAAATTACTCACACCGAATATGATGACCTGAATCGTGTTGAAAAGGTGGTCCAGAACTTTGTTTCGGGTGGCGCAACAAATCCGGAAACAAATGTGACGACGCGTTACGAGTACGATGCGTTGGGAAACCGCACACGCGTAATAGACCCATTATTGAACACGACGCAATTTGGCTATGACGAACTTTATCGCAACACTTCCATATTGAATGCCAAAGACCAGACGACAACGATTGACTATGACCCGATGGGACGGCGCGAACGCGTGACCGATCCGCTGGGAAATATCACCCTGTATGCGTATGACCTTGCCGACCGTTCGGTGAGTATCACAGTGTACCCGGAACCGACTGTTGCAAACACTACAACGTATCAGTACGACGGCTTGGGCAATCGAACCACGATGATTGATGCAAATAGCATTGTCACGCGTTATGATTATGATTCGCTGAACCGCCTGGAAAAGGTAACGGAAAATTATGTCGTGAACGGTTCGGTGAATGCGCAGACAAATGTACAGACCACCTACGATTACGATGCAATGGGCAATCGTACCAAAATCAGGGATGGGCGCGGCAAAGAGACGACCTTTACCTATGACACGTTGTATCGCCTCGAAACCGAAACCGACGCGGAAGGACATGAAACTCGCTACACGTACGATGCTGCGAACCGCAAATTCAGGTTGACAGACGCGAACGCGCATTCGACGCAATTTGATTATGACGTGTTGGACCGTCTGGAAACGATTCAATATCTCCAAGACGCGACCCAAGTCGAGTTTGAATATGATGCTATCGGCAATCGCAAGGCGATGACCGATACGCTCGGCGTCACAACGTATCAGTATGATGCGCTCAACCGCGTCGCACAAATCGTTGACCCGTTCCAACAAACCGTGGGGTATCAATATGATGCGAACGGAAATCGGAAACAAATCACCTATCCCGACAACAAGCAGGTCACTTATAATTATGATGAACTGAATCTGCTCGAGACCGTGACGGATTGGACAAATCAAACCGTTACCTACAAGTTTGACTCTGCCAATCGTCTGCAAGACATTATCCTTCCGAACGGAATCACCAATACGTTACGTTATGATGATGCCAATCGTCTGACAGAGGTCAAGTATCATTCGCCCAATGGCAACTTGATGCAAATCAATTACACGTTGGACGCGGTGGGTAACCGCATCCAACAGCAAGAATTTTTGGCACCCATCGGAAGCGCCGGCGCGTCTGGATTTAGAAATTCGCGCAAAACCAAAACCCCCAAAACGACGCGAACACCCGGCGCAAAAAAGACCAAGCAAGCCAAGAAAACGAGCGTTGCACGCAAGACGAAGCAAGCCAAACGCACTCGCCAAGCGCAAGAGACAGCCGTCATCGTTCCGCCTTCAAAAGGAAACAAGACACGCCGCCCCAAGCCGACTGCAACTCCCTCCGGCAACTATGTGCCTGCTGCGACACCCTTGCCCGATGGCGCGTCTGTATTGTTGAAATCCATTGCGTTTGCAGCAACGCCTACGGCGAAAGTGGCGCGTCCTGTGGGTAACCAGACCACAACACCACATTCGACAGACGCCGGAGCAGAGACCAAGCAAGCGCGGCAAACACGTCGCGCCTCAAATTCCACGGTAACCGTCACCATTACGCCAAATGTTGAACCGGTTGGCGTCGGCATTTACGAAAATAGCAATTCAAGTATCCGCTACTCGGCAAATTGGAGTCTGCGTACGCGTAAAAAGGCGAGCGGGAGTGACTTGACCACCACGCAGCAGAAAAAAGAAAATGCGTCACTCGTCGTCCGCGACGCTGCTTCGTTTTCGCTACGGCTTGCAGAAGGACCCAAGTTTGGCAAAGCGCGAATCTTGGTGGACGGTAAAGTTGTCTCAAAATATGACGGCTACCACAAACGCGGAGGGTTCCGGCGCGTGGGGCCCTTCCCATTGCCGGATGCCAGCCCACATACGATTACTCTCGAGGTCTTGGGAACCAAACGCAAGGTTGCGCGCGGGACAAAGGTCGCGCTAGATTACATCGAGGTTTCGGATACGCCAGTCAATTTATCCACGGTGACGCCGCAGCCGACCGAAACGCCGGATGGTCAAGCATTGCCCACGCGCGTTGCAGGCGAGAGTTCCTTGCTACAGCCGTTAGGACCCGGCAGATACGCCGATGACGACCCGCGCATTGTCCTCAGCGATGGATGGACGACGCGTACGCGCGAGGATGCGCGCGGTGGGAGTTTTACCGATTCGCCGGTGCCGGGAAGTTACGCCGAGTTTCAAATCACCCAAGCAGAGTATTTCCAAGTGCGTTTGCGGAAATTTGGCAACGGCGGCGTCCTGAATGTTTGGTTAGACAATGAGTTATGGGATGTGGTGAACGCCTACGCGCCAGACCACGAATTTTATTTGGCGGGACCCTTCTGGCTACCTGACCAAGGGACGCATACGGTACGGCTTGAGATTCTCGGCGAACACGACTCGGACAGCGCGGGAAACCGCGTTGGGTTTGACATACTTCGGATTACAGGCAAAGTAGAATCGGCCCAGGCGGCGCACCCCACAAGAGAGTCTGGCGAGAGCGATTCGAACCATTTGGCTGAAGCAGGTTTGAATGGTCAGGTGAACGCCAGTGTCACAGACAGCAATGGCAATTTGTATGTGGGGGGAACGTTCACTACCACGACGGATGGAGCATCTGTGGCACGCATTGCCATGTGGTCACCCACGACGCAAACGTGGTCTGCGCTTGGTTCGGGACTGAACAATGCCGTCTATGCGCTGGCAGTGGATGGGAGCGGAAACGTATATGCGGGCGGCGACTTTTTGAACGCGGGCGGGATTGGGAACGCCGACCGGATTGCAAAATGGGATGGTTCGACCTGGAGCGCGCTCGGCAGCGGGGTGAACGGCAGAGTCTATGCGCTGGCAGCGGACGCAAGCGGGAATGTCTATGCCGCCGGCGATTTTACGACAGCTGGGACCTGTACAACAAACTGTGCGCGGATTGCCGTATGGACAGCGGCGACACAAACGTGGACAGCGCTCGGTACAGGTTTGGACAATACGGTCCGCGCGCTCGTCCTCGACACGAGCGGCAACCTCTATGCAGGCGGACTCTTTTTGAATGCGGGCGGCGACAGCAACGCGGACTGGATTGCAAAATGGAACGGCACGTCATGGAGCGCGCTCGGCACGGGCGTCAACGCGGCTGTCTATGCGCTCGCGTATCGGAACGCGAAATTGTTTGTGGGCGGCGCATTTACAACCGCCGGCACCTGTACGCTCAACTGCAAGCGTTTTGCGATGTGGTATGCGAATGGGTGGACAAATCGCGGCACCGGTGTTGCGGGGGGCAATGTATTCGCCCTGACCATAGATTCGCGCGGCGATGTCTATTTGGGCGGCACGTTCACAACGACGGGTGAGGGAGATCAGTCGCTGAACAGGATTGCGAAATATAGTGATACGTTCGGCGGCGGCGCGGGGGCATGGAGTACACTCGGTTCCGGCATGAACGGTGCGGTCTATGCGCTCGCCGCGGCGACGAATGGGAACGCATGGGTGAATGCCGGACGCAAGGTGTATGCGGGCGGCGCGTTCACGGACGCGGGTGGGGACACGACGGCGGACTATGTGGCAACCTGGAATGGCTGCGGCTGGGTCTCACCGGGAAATGAAAATAATACCTGCCCGAACGTCGCGAGTGTGAATGGAAATGTGTACGCGGCGGCGCAGGACGGGAACGGCAATATCTATTTCGGCGGCGATTTCACGACAGCGGGGAGCTGTTTGACCGATTGCAAGTATGTTGCCAAGTGGAATCCGCAAACAGAGCAATGGAGTTCGCTGGGCGCGGGCGTCAATGACACCGTCTATGCCTTGTCCACAGACAGCAATGGGAACGTTTATGTCGGGGGACGTTTCACACAAGCGGATGGTTGTCCAAGTGGTTGTCTCTATGTGGCAAAATGGAATCCCTCGACTTCGCTCGGGACCGGCTCGTGGAGCGCGTTAGAGACCGGCATCACCGGTTACGCGGTCTATGCACTCGCGGTGGACACAAACAATGACGTGTATGTTGGCGGACAATTTAGTCAGGCGGGGAGTTGCACATATAGCCCGGGCGGGTGTTTCAATATCGCCAAATGGTCTGCGGCATCCGGAACCTGGAGTGGCCTCGGCACAGGGGCTAATGTCAATGTGCGCGCGTTGGCTTGGGATGGCACCAATCTGTATGCGGGCGGAGCGTTCACCACTGTAGGGAACTGCACGAGTGGTTGCAGTCACATTGCGCGGTGGAATGGAACGAGTTGGAGTGCGCTAGACACCGGCACTACCGGGTCATCGGTGCAAAGCATCGCCACGAACGGGAGTACGGTGTATGTAGGTGGGTTCTTTCCCAGCGCGGGAACATGTGCGACAAATTGTCTCAATCTTGCCAAATGGAATGGCTCGGTTTGGAGCGGATTGGGCTCGGGCATCACGGGCGCGGCTTTTGCGATTGCGCCCGACGGCACGACGAATGTGTATGCAGGCGGCAACTTTACGCAAGCCAGTCCCTGCACGCAAGACTGCGACTATATTGTTAAGCGGCTAAGCAGCACGTGGGAGACGGTGGGCGGCGGATTGTCGCATCATGTGTTTGCGCTGCTGCGCGCCTCGGCGAACGAATTGTATGCGGGCGGAAGTTTCAGCGAGACGGCAGATGGGTTGACAACCTTGAATTTTATCGGCAAGTGGAATGGCACGAGTTGGAGTCCGCTGGTGGAAGCGCCCCCAACGCCGACTCTGACCGCGACTTTCACACCAACAATTACCCATACGCCGACCAACACATCGACGTTTACCGCGACATTTACGCCAACATACACTCCCACTTTCACAGCGACCTATACCGAAACACCGACGGCGACCGCGACAGAGACCAGCACCGCGACATCCACCTTTACGCCAACGCCAACCGCGACGCTTGACACGACGCAATCCGTCACGATTGACTATACCTATGACCCTCTGTATCGTTTGGTGAGTGCGGTGTATTCTGGCACCATCACCTCTACCATCGGCTATTCGTACGATGAGGTGGGCAATCGCCTCACACAAGACCTTGACGGCGCGCTGACGAACTATGCCTATGACGACGCAAATCGGTTAGAGACAGTGAACGGTGTCGGCTACACGTGGGACGATAACGGGAATTTGTTGAACGACGGCGTCAACACCTACGTCTATGACCAAGCGAATCGGCTGGCGTCAGTGACCAGTAATCAGTCATCAGTATTCAGTTACACATACAACGGACTGGGCGACAGATTGCGCCAAACGGTGACCGGTGTTACGACAACGTATGCGAACGATTATGCGGCGGGCTTGACGCAAGTGTTGAGCGACGGCACGAATTCGTACTTGTATGGCGTTGGACGGCTTGGACAGTACGACAACGCGATGCAGTATTTCGGCGCGGATGGACTTGGGAGTGTCCGACAGATTTACAACAGTGCAGGTATCGTGCAAATGAACGGACGCTATGACCCGTTTGGGAATGAAATGAGCGCGAATGGGACGGCGACGAGTGTGTATGGGTTCACGGGGGAACAGACGGATGCAACGGGGTTGGTGTATCTGCGCGCGAGATACATGGACCCGACGCAGGGGCGGTTTACGACGCGGGATATATGGAAGGGATCTCTATTTTATCCAACCACATTGAATCAATGGGTTTATGTTACAAACAATCCAGTTCGCCTTATTGACCCATCCGGATTTCAAGGTGAAGAGAAGGATTTCCGCGTTCGTCCCGAAGATGGAGGTCCATGGACTGAGCGCATTGACAAGATGAACAGATTCAAAAGTAAGCACTGGAACCTCCCATCAACTATCGATCCATGGGATGCCCTTGGAAGAGAGACCACATTTGTAAACTGGCTGATAGCGTCAAACCGTCTATCAAATGACAAGATTGGGAATTGGTACGATGTAAGCGATCAATATCTGACGGGGTCTCGATTCGTGGGCGAGCGTCTAGCGGAGTATATCAAGCAGCAGGTTCTATGCAACCAAGCTGTTCCATTGGTCGGTGGGCTTGATCCCGGCGTAGCAGAATGGGCAGCGCTTGTCCTAGTCGCTGACGGTATCCAATCACCTGCGTTGGTTAGCGCGTATATGCCCGCTCCCATATTTCAATTGGTTTCCACGGGGACCATCAATTCGCTTTCTTGGCTGGCGCATAATACTGCTCTCCGTGAAGGGGTGCGACGCGCAGATACACAGGGTTTACGTAAGCAAGAACCATATTACGAACAAGCACTAATCAACTTCGTTCTATATGATGTTCTAGAGCCAGGAGACCAATGTGCAAGACTGAAAGAAGTCTTTTGTCTTTCTGCACTTCCGATTGCGTTGCATATTGGACTAACGTACATTTACCCAAATCACTATCCGGCAACGAGAGAAGATATAATTTGGATTGGTGCTTCCTTCTCTGGCATCTATTCAGAATGGGCGCAACACGGGGGGTATGCACCCGACGCCAACATTCATTTGATTGACGAGACAGTGCCAGGACCTCAGGATGTTTGGCCATGGATTCTAACGAAACCATTTAGGAAGAAAGAATGATGGTGAACAGGAATTCAAGTTGAGGTATGCATGAGAAGACTATACTCAACAAATATCGTGCGAAAGAGTCTATCTCTTGTGAATTGGCTAGCGGCCACATTATGCATAGTGTCCCTGTACGGGCTCGTTGGTTGCCGTCCATCTTCAGTTCGCTTGGCGAACCTGAATGAGCGACGAATCCTGGGCCCTGACTTGTATACAGGTTTGAAATGGAGTGCCGACGATCAATATCTTTTATTCACAACTGGAGTCAATTTTGATCTAACTCTCTATGATTTCCGTACCGAGAAAACACAGGGTCTTGGAAAACGTGCGACTCGGTTTGCGTGGACATCCAATGGGCTTGTGTCTTATCTCGCGGACCGCATTGACCTGAGTGGCAATCCTTATCCGGAGGTGCGTGAGCTGCATCTCATCAATCCCGACGGTACAGGCGACAAAGTCATCGCAGAAGATTTGTACAGCGCCACAGACTTTGGCTGGTTCAAAGATCGTCAGAGAGCATTAATTCTCATGACAGATGGAAACAGAGTTAGTGGTGAGCAAGATATTTATCTGCTTGACATAAGAACTGGCAAAAAGGAAAAATTTGTTTCACGTCAAGAACTAGACGTTAGAGAAATAACTGAGATCGCAATTTCGCCCGATGAGACACAAATTGTAATCCAAGCAAATCGCGGTGATCCTACTCTATACTCGAATGTGCCGTTTTTCGTCATTATTGATCTCAAGACCAAGCATATTCTACAGGAAATTGATTGGCATGATGTTTTTCCCCCGACTACTTACGGACCGTTCATTCGCGGTGGGTTTGGTTTAGGTCTCAATTTCGTAACTCAAGGTGAGCAACGCTGGATCATTGCCAGTGCTAACATACCAGAGGGGCAATGCTATAACTATGCAGTCTATTTTCTAAATGTCAGAGACCGATCAAAAAACTTTTGCATTCCATCTGCTAATGGAGTAATTTCAGATATTTCTCTTTCTCACGCATTAACGCGACTGGCTTACTTGAGTGTAGATGGCCCCGGCGTCCAATACATCACCTTAGCTGACCTAACCCCAGAATATCGCACACGATTGGAAAAATAAAGGGATAAGTGAGATTGTATCCACCGACAGGTTCATGAGGGCGCATCGGGGATGCGCTACTGCGATGCAAACGCGTTTTTTGTGAATGAGTACAGTTGTTCCGTCACTCACTTATATATTGACCAATCGTAAACTCATAAAGTCATCCCTTTATGGCTCTCCTCTCCTCCTCCCCAACCACCGAAGACCGCTCGCGTGTGCGCGGCGTGTTGGACTCGTTTTTGCAGCGCGCGGCGTTGTTCACAGCGATTTATCTGCTCGTAGGCAATGTGTTTCAGCAATCCTATCTGCGTTCCCTCGGTTTGCGCGTGGGGTTGATTGACCCATCCCATTTGCTTCCATCGTTCACCGACATCTATCTTCTCGCGTATGTAACATTGGTGTGGGGTGTCGCGTCACGCTATCCGGACCGCTGGTATAACCATGTTGCGGAGATGCTCAACCTCTCGACGTGGCGCAATCCCGGCGATTTCATTTCGCGCGGAGCGGGATTTTTGCTCGTCTACTTTTTGTTCTTTTTGACCAACTCTTGGGAAATCTGGATGGCGGGGCAGCCGTTTGTGCCAAGTTTTGAAAATCTTGTCCCAAGTGCTGCATTCTTTGCGC
>CALMZO010000121.1 GCA_937870825.1 uncultured Chloroflexota bacterium
CCATCATCAGCTCACATCCAAAAGCGAGGGAAATGACTCTCGTAGAAAAAAAACGCCGCTCGTGCATAGAACACGGCAACGTGACTCTACATGCAAACTTGTCTCTAACATGCGTTAGTGTAACACGAGGTGGGGATATTACCTAATCGGATTTGTGTTATGATTTAGCAAGATGAGGTAGACATTATGCGAGTTAAATATTTTCCGCCAAAATACGACGAAAAACAATTCCACTGCATTCACTGCGGCGTTTTCGCGCAGCAGAGATGGTACGACACTTGGATCAACAAGGTTAATCGGATTCAGACAGGCATGCGGGTGTCTGAATGTACACATTGTGGCAAATGGGCTTTTTGGTTTGAAGAGCGCATGGTAGTTCCAGCAGATGTTCCCGTTGAACCACCACATAATGACCTTCCCGACGACTGCAAAAAGTATTATACCGAGGCGATGAACGTGTTTGGACAATCACCGCGGTCAGCAGCCGCATTGTTACGGCTCTGCATTCAAAATCTTATGCCGCACTTGGGACAGAGCGGCAAAAATGTCAATGATGATATTGGGTCACTTGTTACTGCTGGACTGCCAGTCCTCGTACAAAAGGGGCTTGATTTCTGTAGAGTCGTCGGAAACCATGCCGTTCACCCCGGTGAGATTGAACTTGAAGATACGCCAGAAGTCGCCTTGAGCCTTTTCAATATGATCAATTTCATCGTCGAAGATCGCATTACACGACCTCGCGAAATCGAAACACTATACAACCAATTACCTGAGTCAAACCGCAAAGCAATTGAAGAACGAGATGCAAGGAGACTTACTTGAGTTTCAGCAGAGGTCTTTTTGTTCGTTTTTCATTTCTACTTTTCACCTATGCTATAATTTTTTCATCACTTTAGAGATAGAGCTTGTAGCAAGAGAAAGAGAACTACCATGCTTAAAACAATCGAAGCAGTGATTGACCAAAATGGCACATTGCGGTTTCTCGAACCCATTCAATTGCCCAAATTCCGCCGCGTCCTTGTAACAATCCTCAATGATGAACCAACGGACGAGATGACAAATCTTGCGTTGAAGAGCGAACCAGCATTGGCAAAAGATTGGGAGCGTCCAGAGGAGGATGCTGCATGGGGGCATTTGATTCAGCTTCCATCAGTTTAATCTTCTCTAACTCGCGACTGTGAATTTTCCAGTCGCTTTTTTATTTCACTTTCCACCTATGCTATAATTCTCCTCCATTCGTCTGACGAGTTCCCTCATTTCCTATATTGCCCTTTCCTCCCACTCGTCACACCAATCTGTCAAACAAAGGAGTTTTGAGCGATACGCCTATGAATGAATATCGCGCAGACAAGATACGCAACATCGCTTTGATTGGTCATTCGAGTTCCGGTAAAACGTCCCTCGCCGAAGCTCTCCTCTTTAACACGGGCGCGACGACCCGCCTCGGCAAAGTAGATGACAGCAACACGGTTTCTGATTTCGATGCCGAAGAACAACGTCGCAAAATTTCCATCAGCACTTCTGTCGTTCCGTGTGAATGGAACGGCTACAAAATCAATGTGATTGATACGCCCGGCTATATTGATTTCGCGGGCGAAATGAAAGGCGCGCTGCGCGTCGCCGACTGCGCGGTCATTCTCGTGGATGCGGTCGCGGGCATCGAGGTCGGCACCGAACTCGTGTGGCAGTATTGCGAAGAATTGAAACTGCCGCGCGTCATTTACATCAACAAGATGGACCGCGAGAACGCCGATTTCTTTCGCGTCCTTGACCAATTGCGCGAACGCTACGGCAAGTGTATCGCCGCGCTGCAATTGCCGATTGGACGCGAAGCCTCGTTCAAAGGCGAAGTGAACGTCGTCAATCGCAAAGCGTTCATCGGAAAAAGCGAGGGTGAAATTCCTGCGGACTTGAAAGACGCGGTGGAAGAACGGCGCGGACAGTTGGTGGAAATCGCCGCCGAGAGCGATGACAAACTCATCGAAAAATATTTTGAAACCGGCGAATTGAGCGACGAAGAAATTCGCGTGGGACTCGAACACGGCGTCGCGGGCGGTACGCTCGTTCCTGTGTTGTGCGGCTCCGCAACCCAAAACATCGGGGTGGACTATTTGCACAAATTTTTTGTGGACTATGTGCCGACGCCCGTCGAGATGCCCGCGCAAGTGGCAAAAAATCTCGCGACGCAAAAAGAAGAAAAATTACCCGACAGCGATACAGGACCACTCGCCGCGTTCGTTTGGAAAACGCAGGCAGACCCGTACGTTGGAAAACTCACGTACTTTCGCGTGTATTCGGGAACCATGCAGTCCGATTCGCGCGTAAACAATTCGCGCACCAACGGCGAAGAACGCATTGGACAACTATACGTCCTGCGCGGCAAAGAGCAGCTGCCCATCAAACACATTTACGCGGGCGACTTGGGCGCGGTCGCAAAACTGAACGACACCTCCACGAACGACACCTTGTGCGACAAGGCGCATCCGCTCGAACTCGCGAAAATTGTTTATCCGAATCCCGTCTATTCCGTTGCGCTCACGCCAAAAACCAAAACCGATTTGGACAAGATGGGACCCGCGCTCCAGAAACTCGTTGACGAAGACCCGACATTGCGCGTCTATCGCGAACCCGGCACCGGCGAAAGCATCATGGCGGGCATGGGCGATTCACACGTTGATGTTGCCGTGCGTCGTTTGAAACAAAAATTCGGCGTCGAACTTTTGACCGGCGTTCCGAAAATTGCGTACCGCGAAACCATCACGCGCAAAACCGAAGTGCAAGGACGCCACAAAAAGCAAACGGGCGGACGCGGCCAATTTGGCGATACGTGGGTTCGCTTTGAACCATTGCCGCGCGGCACGGGCTTTGAATTCACCGAAGAAGTGTTTGGCGGTTCCGTTCCCAATCAATACATTCCCGCCGTCGAAAAAGGAATGCGCGAAATTATTTTGCGCGGCGTGCTGGCAGGATTCCCGACCACCGATTTTCGCGCGGTGTTGTACGACGGTTCGTACCATCCCGTTGATTCCAGTGAAATGGCGTTCAAACTCGCCGCGCACAAAGCATTCAAGCAAGGCATTCCGAACGCAGGACCCGTGTTGCTCGAACCGGTGATGAACATGGAAATCACCGTCCCCGAAAATTTCATGGGCGACATCATCGGTGATTTGAACACCAAACGCGCACGCGTACAGGGCATGGACCAAAAGGCGGGCTGGTCCGTCATTACCGCGCAAGCGCCGCTCGCGGAAATTGCGCGGTATGCCACCGACTTGCGTTCCATGACCCAAGGGCGCGGGTACTTTACAATGGAATTTAGTCATTACGACATTGTGCCAAACAATGTCGCCGCGCCGATTATTGAAAAAGCCAAGAAGGAACGCGCGGGCGAAGAAGTCGAGGACGAAGAATAATGCAAAATGAAAAGTGGAAGATGCAGACAGAATCCAACCCAACGCAAAATGTAAAATCAATGCTGATCGCGCTCTCAATTTTGAGCGCGATTGTTTTGCTGGCGGCGTGTGGTGGTGAATCGCCAACTCAAGTTCCACCGACATCGCTTCCGCCAACGGATGCGCCGACGGCAACACGTGTTCGCGCAACCTCTACGCGCGCCGCACAAGCATCAAACGTTTGCGCGCCGGGCAACGCGCCCGCGTACATCACCCAAGTTGTGCTTGCCAAAGGTTCGCAGGGCGAAAACTTTACGCCCGTGGACATCACCGACGAATTCGCGCCGAACCAGGCAACTTTTCACGCTATTGTGACGTTGGAGAACGCGCCCGCGAATTTGACGCTCGGCTCCAAGTGGTATCTTGTGCAAGCAACCGGTTACACGCCGAACAGTCTGATTGACGACAACGAAATCCCCGTTGACCAGGGCGGCTCGCGCAACGTGGACTTTACCCTCAAGACCAGTCAAGACACGTGGCCCGCCGGAACGTACTGTGTGGAAATTTATGCCGAGGGAAACTTGGCGCTCTCGAAAAGTTTTTCCGTCATTGGCGATACCACACCGTCAAATGCCACTGCGAGCATCGTCAAACAAATCGTCCTCGCTCAAGACACGAAACCCGAAACGTTCGAGCCCGTGAATCCGACGACGGTTTTCAAAACGAACGCGCAAGCCATCCACGCGGCGGTTCAGATTGAAAATGCGCCCGCGAACACCCTCTTTCAGGCGAAATGGTATCCGCCGAATCAAGAGCCGCTTGAATTTAATTTGCCGCCGGTGGACGGTTCGCGCTGGATTGATTTTCGGCTCACCCCCGCGCCCGATGGCTTTCCGACAGGCGAGTATCAAGTGGAAATCTATCTCAACGGCGAGCTGGTGGACACCAAAACGTTCACGGTGGAGTGATTAGAACGGATTCCTAAATGATTCAAGGGATGAGATAGCCACAATGAGCAAACCAAGCGCGGGCATCCTCTGGCG
>CALMZO010000122.1 GCA_937870825.1 uncultured Chloroflexota bacterium
TATCTGGATGAACGGCGCATTGACGGCGAAGCAGTGCGCCGTTTTCAAATCGGTTATGCCGACGGCGAAAGTTTGCAGCGTTACTTTAACTTTCGCGGCTGGAAATGGATTCCCGCACTCGCGCAAGAACTCGGACTCGTGCGAAAGGACGAGCGTGGCAACGAACGCGAATACTTTCGCGAACGGCTCATCATTCCAGACCTCGACGGCGAACGCGCAGTGTATTTGGTTGGACGCAGCAGACACGTAGAACAAAAATTCAAATACATCGGTTTGGCAGGTGTGCCAAAACCGCTCTTTGGATTAGCGCGCGTGGAACGTGGCGGAGAGCAGCAGCACGTTTTTCTTACCGAAGGTCCGTTCGACGCGTTGACGCTGATGATGTGGGACTTGCCTGCCGTGTGTTTACTCGGCTCGTACCTGAAAAAGGATTTGCATCACGCGTTGGAACAATTCCAACGCGTCTATATCATCACCGATTTCGACACAGCGGGACGAACTGCTGCAAGAATCATTGCTTGCCAACTCGGCGCGCGTGCGGTGATTGTGCCGTACGATCCATCGCTACGTGGAAAAGATGTGAATGAATTGGCGCAACAGTATCGCGATGCCGCCGCCCGTTTTGAGGTGTTAGTTGCACGAGCGGACGCACAAGCAGAGAGGAATGAACCGTTGCAAAATGCAATCCAACGCTTGCGAACTCACCTCGCAAGCGCGCATGAACGTGAGGACATTACGCAAGTGCTGTTGGAAAAGATTGTGGATGTGATTGCGGCGGAAATTTCTCGAGGGCATACGGTGGTGTTGTGGTCGCGCGCGTATGCGGAACGAGTTCAAGGGAGTGGAAAAGTTGGGCGGCACGTGATAAGGGCAATCCAAACGCTGAGCGACTCGACGTTGAAATACAGCGCGAGGCGAGAGGGACGCGGGGATGCGGAGTGTGATACTGCGGTAGTGGAGTATGGAGAGGTGTTGGATGAAGTGGACCACCAAGAATAACATGTCCCCCCGTCTAGGCAACCCGTCAAACACAAGTCAAAGATTGGTCACATAATTACAGACATCGCAACAAGCACAGAGTCCATACTTCTGGCGCAAACCTTTTGTTGAGGTGTCGAGTTATGGCTATCTACTCGTTCAAAATCGAAGTCGTCATTCCCCTCCACCGCAAGCGCGGTTCGGATGAATTGTCAATCGTGATCCCCGGCTTGGTCGTCGCGCCAAATGCCAAAGAAGCGCAGGAACACGCGGAGAAAATCGGGCGTGGGATGATGCGCGGGTCGCGCTATAACGAGTGGGTGGACATTTACCAACTCGAACTCCAGGTCGGGCGCAAGTCGAAAGGCAAAATGTACTGGACCGTCACGGGGATTCGTGAAGTGGATGAAGTCTTTGTGCAAAATTGTTATGGCATGAACGGCATTTATCTTGCGCCCAAGCCGAACGGGGAACCACAGGTGCATCTCTTTCCTCCGCAATCGCAAAATATCGTTGAAATGACGGAAGCAGGTCCCACATAAATTTTCCCTCACACGTCCCCGCGCGCAATTTCATCGCAACGCGAGAAAGGAGGACTCCTCCATGAAAGTTTTGTTGAGCCAGATTGTCGTCCGCCAAGACGACTTGCCCGACGAGTGGTTGGGCGCGCACGAGTTCACCGCGTCCATTCAAGAACGCGGTGTCCAGCAGCCCATTCAAGTTGTGCGTTTGCTTGATGCGCCGCGCAGCAAGTACAAGAAAAATATGCCGCGCTATTTGCTCATTCACGGACGCCATCGTTGGTGGGCGGCGAAACGAACGCGACAAAAAGAGATTGATGTCGAAATGGTCAAACTCGACCCCAACAATCGGCGTCAACATTTGGAATTTGCGCTTGTCTCGAATGAAGTGCAAACCGATGTGGACGCTGTAACGCGCGGCAAGCGTTATCAGCAATTGATTGACGAAGGCGCAACCGTTCAAGAGATTGCCGAACTCACAAAGAAGAGCATCGCGTTCATTTATCAACATCTCGACATGCTCAAATTGAACCCGCCCATCCAACAAGCAGTGCAGTGGGGGCGGGTTCTTTTTTCCCAAGCGCGCGAACTTTTGCGTCTCGACGCGGACGCGCAGACTGAAGCATGGAACGAGCTCATATCACGCGCGCAAACGCGGAATGGCGAAATCAAAGATGTGCCGCTGAACGAGGTGCGCAATGTTGTGCGCGCATTCAAAGCGTTGGACGCCGCGCAAAGCAAGCATATTGAAATCAAGCACGATGGCAACGGAAATGGAAATGGATTCCATCGAGAGAACGTGAATGCAGTCCGCGACGATTGGAGCGGCATGTATCAAAATTATTTGCGAGCCAACTCACTCGCCACACAACAAGCAGAGGACAAGAATCACGGCGACGCAATTGACCCTGTGGCGATGCTTGAAGAGATTGCGCAAGAATTGATGACACACGCGGATGTGAGCGACGAACGCAATGGCGAATCGCACACGCGCAAACTCGCGCGCAAACTGTATTCCACCATTGCCCAAATCGAACCCCTGTTGCGTCAAGCCCAATTCAAAAACATCGCGAGCAATGGAAACGGACGGAGGCAACAATGAGCAAGAACTCGACCAAATTCTTTTCTATCCGACAAGCGGATAAATTGATGGGGCGACGTTATCAAGTGGTTCGTCGCTTCGGTCCGATGCTGCTGCAGGACGAAGGCAGGATTGTAAATCTTAAGCAAATGCCAGACGGCTATGCGCTCATCTTTGCCGCGCGTCAACGCGGCGATGCAAGTCAATACAAAACCGCGTTGCTTTCCCCGCGCGAAATGTTGTGCTTGCACGAAATCGAAATGAACGAACCCGTCGATTTGCTTATCGCGTGCGGAGAAAAATTTTGGCGCACGCCAGAAGACCTGATTCGAGAAATCAACGTCATGGGTTTTTCGCACCGCTTGCCCTCGAACTTTGACGCGCGTCGCGTGCGAAAAGGCGCATCGCGCGTTTTCCTCGGACACCAAAAAGCCGTCATGCGAATTGGCAAAGGCACGCTTGAGGAATTGCTTGCATACTTGCAAAGCATAGATGACCCGCTTGTCACGCGCGTTCTGCAACAGACGTACACACATCCGCCTTCGCGTTTTCTCGAACTGCCGTCGCCGCTGCGCGAGCGCGTGTTCCGCAAATTTCAAATCACTTTCGAGTACGGCATCTTTGGCTACGTCTATGCCTCGGCCGCGACGTACTATCTCAAAGCAAACGAAAAGGAAACGCCCGCGCACGCAACACAACGCGGCTATGTCGGGGTGCGCGCAAAACGCATCAAAGAAAAGTTGGTGATGGATAACGGTCAAGTGATGCAGCAATCAGAGGAGCAAGCATGAGCGAGATTATCGAACGCCAAGTTGGTCCGCGCGGTTGCGGCTATCCTGTCGAGGGCGGTTTTTATATCGAATCCATCGGCGCAGTGGGCGGAATGCTGCCGAAATTTGTAGCAATTGACCCCGCGCTGCCGTGGCACTTTTCGCGCGGCGTCACGATTGTGGACGGCGATTTCATTCTCGAGCAGGGACAAATCAAAACCGAGAGCGATGCGGCGTTCAATTGGGAACGCCGCCAAATGCTCACGCCCCTCGCCAAATTTCTGTTCAGCGAACACGCGGAAATTGTTGAAGAACATATCGAGCAGTTTCATCGCGAACTCGTTGTCGCGTTGGACGAATACGGCTTTACACAACACGATGACGGGAGCGCGGACGCATTTCAAAAAGTAATGGAGCGCATCAAAGAGTCGAAAACATCTATGCGCCGTTTAGCGCCGCATGTTCAAATCGGCGGCAGGAACGCCGCGCGTGCGAGTCGCGCCGAGTAACGAAACCATGAGCAATTTCGTTCACTTGCACGTTCATTCGGAATACTCGCTGCTCGATGGCTTGTCGTCGGTAAAAAGCATTGCCGAACGCGCGGCAGAATTGGGACAGCCCGCGATTGCGCTCACCGACCACGGCGTCCTGTTCGGCGCAATCGAATTTTATCAAGCGTGCCGTCGCGCCAACATCAAACCGATTATTGGGATGGAAGCGTATCTTGCGCGGCGGAATCGTACTGATCGCGACTCGCATTTCGACAGCGACTCGTATCATCTGCTACTCCTTGCCGAAACCGATGAGGGCTATCACAACTTGATGCGGCTTGCTTCTACCGCGCAGTTGGAAGGATTCTATCGTCATCCGCGCATTGACAAAGCATTGTTGGCGCAGCACAGCGCGGGATTGATTTGCACGAGTGGTTGTCTCGCCTCCGAAATTCCCGACCTCTTGCGTGCGGAACGCGTAACAGCAGCACGCGCCGCGCTCGATTGGTATCGCGAGGTTTTTGCGGACCGCTTTTATCTGGAACTGCAACAGCACAAAGGATTGCGGGAGCTCGAACCCATCAATCGCCAACTGCTGGAATGGAGCAAGCAGTTGGATGTGCCGCTCATCGCGACGTGTGACGCACATTACACACGCGCGCAGGACGCCGACGCGCACGACATTCTGCTTTGCGTGCAAACGGGCAAGACGCTTGGCGACCCCAAACGTCTGCGAATGACGAGTCGCGATTATTACCTTCGCTCCACCCCAGAAATGCTCGCGTTGTGGCAAGAGGTTCCGCGCGCA
>CALMZO010000123.1 GCA_937870825.1 uncultured Chloroflexota bacterium
GGGGTCCGCTTGCTGCTCGGCGCTCGCATAACTTGCATTCATGTCCACGTGCATCTTGCGCGGCGGCTTGGGATTGAACGGGAGATTATTCCACGAGATGGTGGGCATAATTCCTAAACTCCTCAAGCGTCCAAAACAAGGTTTTGGTGTCGAGTGCGAGTTTGAAAAAACACGAGTCGCCGGCGCAGCAAAAAATATGCCGCAGCGTGCGCCCTTCCCATTCAGTATAGTGCAAGCCGATGCGAACGATTTTGTATTCTGTCCCGTCGTAGCGGATCTTGATGAGAGTTATTTGGTTGGTGCGATTGTCATATTTCCAAATGACGCTGACCGGAGCGTTCATTTGCTGGCGCATAGTCTCCCTCGCTGGCGGTCCAAGACCGCAGCAAGCGCGCGGCGGCGCGTGGGCGCAAAGGAAGTGGGGAATCCGTTTCGGAGGGGAGAGCTGAGAAGACGGATGGAACGCGTGACGAGGTGTGCCGCGTGCTTGTGAAGAAGAGACTAGCACAAGCGTTCTAAAAGCGAACACGAAGGTTTCACGAATCTTTTACGTAGGGCAGGGGTGCGAATGCGTACCGCATTCGTGTTTTCTTCGTGCGTGGAGGTAACTACGTGTCTCTACGTATCGCTATCTTGTGGCTGGTCGTCGGGGCTGTCCACATCTGGCGCATCGTCCGTATCCGGCATCGCGAGCATGATTTCGTTGCGCCGGCGGATATTTAACTTGCGATAGACGTGTTGGAGATGTTTTTCGACGGTGCGCGGTTCGATACCGAGGGCGCGCGCGATTTCGGCATTGGTGTTGCCCTGCGCGGCGAGGAGCGCGCACTCGCGCTCGCGCATGGTGAGAGCAGACCACCGGATTTTGCGGAGTTCTTTCGATGCGCGCGTGCTGCCGCCGACGAGCAGAAACGACGAATGGCGCGACGGCGTAGTGGTATCGTCGTCATCGCGCCATGTAAATTGAAAGTTAACGGTCCGGAGGAGGAAAACGGCAAAGAGGATCAGGAGAATGGCGGCGATAAAGTATCGGAATTCGATATCCATAGCAAGTCAGAACAACCGTTCTGATTCTAGCAGAGGGGAGAGAGCGAATCAATACGCAATGCTTAAAAATAATGTTCATGTCATTCGATTGTAAGAAACGTTCGAGCCGTTAATCTTTTATCCGTTCCAGCCATGCGAGAAGTTGGTCAACTTGAATGAGTTGGCGGTCGATGGCAGATTTTTCGTTTTCATGTGGTTGTAATGCCGCCTCTTTTCTCAAACGAATGTCTCGCCGCTCCCACTTTGCATATTGTAAGCCGGTAAGCTGCGTCATGTTCTGTCGGGCTTGTGTGCGGATCTCGGTCATTTGCGAGGTCACTTCACGCCTATCGTTCTTTAACTCTTTTTTCCTCAGGCGTAATTCTTTGACCAAGTCTTTGAGGTCATCAAGCGAATTCGGCGACATATCTACAACCGCTTGGAGGCGATCCGAGAGTTCATCCAGTCGTGTGCGTTCCACTCGCAAGCGCAGCGCTTCCTGCTGCAACTTCTTTTGAGGCTCACGACTAGCGAAAAGTCTCGCGATAAAATTTTTCGCGGCAAGGTCACGCTCCGCTTTCGCGCTCTCGTTTTCGAGTTCGTGAATGCGTGTACTCAACTCTCGTGATTTAGTTTGGATGCGTGTGATTTCCTTCGCAGCAGAATCATCCCACTGCGGAATCTGCGCGAAGGTATCCATTTCTGTCAGTTCTTTGACGAGCCGGTGTGTTTCGATTGTGTCGAACTCACTGAGGGAGGGGATTGCAATTTTAATCATCGCGTCGACCTGAGAAAGACGTTTGATGGTGATGTCATCCGCGCACTGCCGCCGCGATGATGGTGGCAACGCCGAGCATGAACAGTCCGACGGCAACCGCAGCCGCAACATTTTTGTCGGTAAAGATGGCTTTGTTCAGGTCTGTCGGGGTGAGAGCGTCAAAGAGTTTGTACGAAACGAACAACAGAATGACGCCGATGACGGCATAAAAGAACGAGAGGATAAAAATGCGAATGTCGGCGGCGGTGATTTCCATATTCAGTTTTTGCAGGGACGATGCAAGACCATTCCCGTCTTGGCTTTCGCTTCCGCTTCGGTGTCAAACTTCAAAAGATATTTCGCTGAGAGGTCTTTCCATGCGGGGTCATCATCACAATAGTAGTATTTTTTGGCTTTGGCGCTGGCGTAATAATCGTGGGCGTTCTGCAGCGACGAATACGCAAACACCGTAAGTGAGAGGACGAACGTCAGAAGGAGGGCAAGACAGAGAGCTGGCGCAAGGCGAAGACGAGGTATCATTTTTCCTCCAAGCAATCAACGCACGAACAATTCTTTTACACTACAGCGAGTCAGACCAGCCCACATCTGCAAGGGTTGGCTCGTAACGAACCCGCTCTTCCGGCAGTTCCTCTTTTTCAAAAATCCAATCCCAAAACATTTCGTCGTTCAGCGCGAACGATTCGCGTTTGCCGTTCACCAATAACACGATACGGTCCGTGCACTGAACAAGTGCGGGCTTACTCGCGGAATGTGAAAGCGTGATAACGCGAGGACGGAAAGCGCGCCAATCTCGAAAGGTGGGCATCGGCACGCGCCCGGAATGCCCACCGGAAAATTCGCTGTCGTCAAAAAGAATGGATGTTCTAAATTGACGTCGGAATTTTATGGACGTGCGGGTTCCTTCGACGCGCCCCGCGCACTCCGCGCTTTTTTTGCTTCAACGACAATTTGCTTCTGAAAGAAATAGCCAACATCTTGACCAAGAACGGAAGCAATCTTTTCCAAGGTCTTGATGGTCAAGTTCATCTTCCCCCGTTCAATCTTTGAGACATAGGACTGCTCTGCGCCCAATTTCTCGCCAAGTTGTGCTTGACTCCAACCTAACGCCTCACGCGCAAGAGCGATATTTCTCCCTACGCGTTCCATAGTTGGCATCTTCATTGCGACAATGAGCATATAGTAGAAAATGCTACTTGACAATGATACTTTGTTGTATATAATAGGTAGTATAAATACCTTAAGTAGTCATCGTAACGACTGAAGGGAACCGCAATGTCAGAAGCAACACAAACAGCGAAAGCGGACGACCTGAAACCCATCAAAATCACGGGAGAAGCGAATCGCGCAATCGAAGCGTACTTGGGATGGAAACGCGGCATTGGCGTAGAAATCTCGAAACAGGACGCTCTCGAGGAAGCGGTTCTTTTTTTCGTCGGCAACAAGATGCCTGCAGCGCTTCGCAAAGTTTTCAACATTCCCATCGCACCCTAATGCAGAAAAAATAAAACCTCCACGTTGGGCAAACAACGTAGAGGCGGACACGACGGCGAGAGATTCCCGCCGCGTCCGCAATTCTATCATACATCGGATTCTATGCACATGGACACGCAAACCCTGCCCCCTCTTTCCTCACCAGACCCCGCCTACGCCAGTTTTGTAGACAACATGGTCAAACTCACGCGTTCGCAAATTGAGCGAACGCGCAGCGCACCGCAGCCGATTCTCACAACGCCCCAAGCCGCCGATTCCTTGCGTTCCAACAAGCGCGTGTTACTCAGAGGACAGACCTTTTATCTCTCATCGTTCCAGACGACCGTCATTATCGAATCCGTCAATGGCGCGCCCGTGCGCGTGCAAATGATGAGCCCGCGCTGGGGACACGTCGTCCGCCGAAATGTTTTTGCATCGAGCATCAAGCGGCTGCGCGACCTGCATGAGATGTGCAAGGCGGTGTCGCAATGAGCACCCCTCCGCCGCGCTCCTATTTGTTTCTCATCCAATTCAAAACGGAACAAGACATCGAGACCGATGGCGCGCGCATACGCGCAGAGGACCTACAAGCGGCAATCACGAACGCGCTGGAGGAGAAATCGCGGCGCAACCCGAATCGCCTCTTGCGCGTCGTATCGGTCAAAGAAATTCCCGAAGGATAAAAAAATGACAACAAACAATTTCGAGCCCTGCATGTGCGGGCATCAACGCGAATCGCATGACCAATTTGGATGCGTGATGTGCGACGCGGAAGGCAAGCGTTGTGAGGGATACTTTCCCAAGTCCGCACACGACGACGCACGCGATTCTGCGCTCGTCGAAATTCTCAAAGCGCAGAACGAACGCGCAAAGAAATAACGTTCCTGCGCGGAGATCTGCACGGAGCACTCGCTTCAATCGAACGCGAATATTTATTTGAGCGAAGGGAGACCTTCGCGGCGAGCAAAAGGCAACGTGCAGACCTCCGCGCGGAAATGGTTGCAGAGCATGTCACAC